>NZ_JCACKG010000231.1:0-2841 GCF_059505265.1 Myxacorys chilensis
CGCTCGGTCATGCCGGCCATGGCGCGCTGAAAGGCGTGGGAATGGAGGTTGACCGGTGCGGGCAACACGGCACCAACACGCATATCTGCCGGTCCTGCGGAGACGCCTTCCGTAACCGAGTCGATGCGGCCATCGACCCCGAGAACGACGCGTACGTCGCTTGCCCAGCGCCCGTCCAGCAATGCCTGCTGCGCCCAGATAGCTCGCACGTCAAACCCCATTGACACCTCGTTATGTGCATACATAATAGACACAGATGCGAGTTAATCAAGGCGCTTTCTGATGTCGCGACTGCTCCTGAGCAATGGAAAGATTGCCACCATGGCCCTGGGCGGGCACGCTTATGGCTTGATCGAAGGCGGCGCCTTGCTGATTGAAGCCGGGCGGATCGCCTGGTGCGGCGCGGGAGCCGATCTCCCGGGCGAGCTTGCCGGCGCCGACCGCTTCGACCTCGCCGGCCGCCTCGTCACGCCCGGCCTGATCGATTGCCACAGCCACCTCGTCTTTGGCGGCAACCGCGCCCGCGAATTCGAACTTCGGCTGGCCGGTGCGAGCTACGAGCAGATCGCACGCGACGGCGGCGGCATCGTCTCGACAGTTGCCGCCACCCGGGCCGCCAGCGAGGAGGACCTCTTCCGCGCCAGTCTCGATCGGGTCGACGCCCTCCTGGCCGAAGGTGTCACGACGCAGGAGATCAAATCCGGCTATGGACTGACGATCACCGACGAACTCAAGATGTTGCGCGTCGCCCGCCGCATCGGCAAAGAGCGCCCGGTGAGCATCGTCACGAGCTATCTCGCCGCCCATGCCGTGCCGCCCGAATTCCATGGCCGGGCCGATGCCTATCTCGCTGCTGTGGTCCTTCCCGGGCTTGAGGCCGCGCACCAGGAGGGCCTCGTCGATGCCATGGACGGCTTTTGCGAGGGCATCGCCTTTTCGCCCGTCCAGATCGATCGCGTTTTCAAGCGAGCCCGCGACTTGGGCCTGCCGGTCAAGCTGCACGCCGAGCAATTGTCCAACCTCGGCGGTGCGGCCCTCGTCGCCCGCTATGGCGGTCTTTCCGCCGACCATCTCGAGCACCTCGATGCCGCAGGGGTAGCGGCCATGGCCGCATCCGGCACCGTGGCCGTGCTCCTGCCCGGCGCCTTCTACACGCTGCGCGAAACCCAGGCGCCGCCGGTCGATCTCCTCCGGCAGGCTGGCGTGCCCATGGCTGTCGCCACCGATTGCAATCCCGGCTCCTCCCCGCTCAATTCCTTGCTTCTCGCCCTCAACATGGCGTCCACCCTGTTCCGATTGACACCTGAGGAAGCGCTTGCCGGCGCCACGCGCAATGCGGCTCGGGCCCTGGGCCTTGCCGACGCTGGCGTGATCGCGCCCGGCTTCCGCGCCGATCTCGCCATCTGGGACGTCTCCCATCCCGCCGAGCTCGCCTATCGCATCGGCTTTAATCCCCTTCACCGCCGCATCCATGCCGGAGTGCTGACCCCATGATCCTGACCCCTGGCACAGCCACGCTGGCCCAACTGGAAGACATCTATCGCTCCGACTGCGTTGTCACGCTGGACCGCGCTTTCCGGCCCCCAGTCGAAGCGTCCGCCCGCCGTGTTGCCGAGGCGGCGGCCGGGGACGCGGCGATCTATGGCGTCAATACAGGCTTCGGCAAACTCGCCAGCGTCCGCATCGAGGCCAAGGACACGGCGCGCCTGCAGCGCAATCTCATTCTCTCCCATTGCTGCGGCGTCGGCGAGAATACCCCATCGCCAGTGGTGCGCCTGATGATGGCCCTGAAACTCCTCTCCCTCGGCCGCGGTGCGTCGGGCGTCCGCTGGGAGATCATCGCCCAGATCGAGGCCCTGTTCGATCATGCCATTCTGCCCGTCGTTCCGGCCCAGGGTTCGGTGGGCGCCTCGGGAGACCTGGCGCCCCTTGCCCATATGACTGCCGCCATGATCGGCGAGGGCGAGGTGGATTATCAGGGGCGCACCATGCCTGCCGCCGAGGCCTTGGTGGCTGCTGGTCTTTCGCCGCTTGTGCTCGGCCCCAAGGAAGGGCTGGCGCTGATCAACGGCACCCAATTTTCCACCGCCTTCGCGCTGGCCGGCTTGTTCGAAGCCTGGGCCAATGCGCGGGCTGCGGTCGTCACGGGGGCTCTATCCACCGATGCCATCATGGGCTCGACTGCGCCTTTCGAGGAAGAGATCCACACCCTGCGCGGCCATCGCGGCCAGATCGAGGTGGCCGCTGCCTTGCGCTATCTCATGGCCGGTTCCGCCATACGCGACAGCCATCTTGAAGGCGACAAGCGTGTCCAGGACCCATATTGCATCCGCTGCCAACCGCAGGTGACCGGCGCCAGCGTCGGCCTCCTACGCCAGGCGGCGGCCACCCTCGAGGTCGAAGCCAATGCCGTCACCGACAACCCCTTGGTCCTGACCTCGACTGGCGCCATCGTCTCGGGCGGCAATTTCCACGCCGAACCGGTCGCCTTCGCAGCCGACCAGATTGCGCTGGCTGTCGCCGAAATCGGCGCCATCGCCCAGCGCCGCGTCGCGCTCATGGTCGATCCGACGCTGTCCTTCGACCTGCCGCCCTTCCTTACCCCCGATCCTGGGCTTAACTCCGGCTACATGATCGCCGAGGTCACCTCGGCGGCGCTGATGAGCGAGAACAAGCATCTCGCCAATCCCTGCTCGACTGATTCCACGCCCACCAGCGCCAATCAGGAGGACCACGTGTCCATGGCCGCCCATGGCGCGCGACGGCTGATGCGCATGAACGCGAACCTCAGCCAAATCCTTGGCATCGAGCTGCTCTGTGCCGCCCAGGGGGTCGAATTCC
>NZ_JCACKG010000232.1:0-39884 GCF_059505265.1 Myxacorys chilensis
GATTTTATTTGCTTTGCTTCCCCTGCCGCTTCTAACTAGCAACTTAAGTTAATAGGTCAAGTTAAACCATCAGCAGAATTCGGATGGACGCAATTTTCTTGTTTTTGTTCCGAGCAATTCTATAGCGGGTAGCAACATCGATCGTAAATCTTGCAACGACAGGCACAATTTTTGCTCCGCAATTTGAGCGTGTAGCACTTTTGAGAAAGCAGCTGAGTTTCCTTGCTCACCATTGACACGCCTTCGGCTCTGCTAATTGAAGGATCACTCTTTACAATCGGTTAGTTGAGTAACAAGCATCTATTTCAGTGACACTCTTTGAGAAGTCTAAAATCTGTTTCGTTCTTTAACTCAACAACAAAATAATTTGATTTAGCATCCCCAAAGTAGAATTTCAAGTTTAGAATCGAGTTGCACCGTTTATATGTAAGTTAAGCAATTTAACAGAGCGACTGCTCAAGCAACACGTATTTTCACTCATTTTTGATTGCTTTCATTTTGAAGCAGTAGAACAAATTGTGAATCTATGAATATTGCTTTGTTCCTTGAGCACTTGCATTTCTAAGTTTGCTTAACTTTCTAGTGACGTTGCTTTACTTAACGAAACAAGAAATGTTGGTTTTTCCGCACATTTCGTACTCAATGCTCTCAATTCCAAACATTCCATCACCCTGCTAGTGTCATTTTTTTACGGTTGTAGTGCGCAGTTCAGCTTTGCACCATAAACCAAGTGACACAGGTTTGCCTAATTTTTTCACGTTCAAGGTTAAATTAACCCTTTAGTAGGACGGCAACCCTACAGGCAGGATTGTTACCCTAATGGTGTAACTAATTCTTGTTCACATCCTTTCTGCAAGCAAGTCGTTTCTCACATGCCTGGAATCAGACAGATGAAATTTGAGGATATCTATCAGTTTTTCAAAGATCCACCTCCTTTTTACCTAAACAAGGAGTTAGCGGTCTGTTACGTTCTCGCCATACTTCTGCGAGGCGATTCTTACGGTACAGAACTCATTCAACTTCTAGAGACCGAATATCCGCTTTATCGTCTTTCCGATACGGTGCTTTATAGCGCGCTTAAGTTTCTGGAAGACGAAGAGATGGTCACGGGCTACTGGAAGAAGGTAGAAGGCAGAGGTCGTCCTCGCCGGATGTATCAAATTCGCTCGGAAGCGATGCAACAGGCTCAAGATCTAGCTCATCTTTGGCAAGATTATGCAGTGCAGAAGGATACTCCAGTTCCTCAGACTGCTGCCTCTGAGAAGTAGGCGATTTGACAGATCACGACTAATGCCCTTGCAGGCTACAATTTTGTCTACACTGAGGGTGTAAGCAGGATTCTTGTTACCTGAGCTACACCATGAATGATTCTGTGATCGCGTCTACACTGGTTCTAACTGTTCTGTTGATGGTCGGTCTGTTCTTCTTTATCCGTGCTTCGACTAAGGACAGGATTCAGCAAGTTAGGCTAATCTCCGAGCAGACGGAGGAATCTCTCTTAAACCAGTTGCGGCAGTACTTTAGGGAGCGGGCCTATCGCGTTGCCGCGATCGATGCAGCAACCAATCAAGTCACCTTTGAAGGCAAAGTACGTCCCAGCTTGTTTTTAGCGATTTTTCTGTCGCTGCTTGCCGCCACTGGAATGCTTTGCCTAGTGCTAGTCATCTCAATGGTGTTACCAAGCGGGTCTGCTTTTTGGCTCAGCTTGTTGCTCCTGTCGCCTTTAGCAGGAGTTTTTTATTGGCGAGGTGCGGGACGGATTGAGCAGGTTTCCCTAAAAGTTGAGGCAATTGAACCTGAATTGTTGTTCAGCGGTTCGCTAAGCTCTGATGAAAGTGCGAAGAGTGTGATTATTGTCAGAGCGCATCGGGATGAGTTAGCAGAATTGCAGCGCACTCTCAGCTTAAGTGCATTAGAGTAACGCAAAGAATTTATAAAAGTGTTCGATTTGATGCTAAAGCAAAGACCTCATCTGATGAATAATCAAATGAGGTCTTTGCTTTAGCAGAAAACCAATGCTCTTAGTAGTCAAGTGTCCAAATAGATTGTCCAAAACCCTGGACTTCCGGAAAAGCTACATCTACCTAATTCACACAAGGCAAATGAAGAGCAATAACTAGCGACTCCGAGAGGCAACCGTCACTGGCTCCATATCGTCATCATCAGGGGATTTTAAGCTGGGGAACAAGAAGTGGTTTTCTTCGACGTATTGAGCGCCGAACAGTCCTTTCTCAGCCCAAAAATACCGATCAGTCGTATGCTCGTTTCGCTTCACTAGCAACAAAGCAGGCGGCGCAATTCCTTCAGAGTGAATGAACTTTCGAGCAGCCGTCACAGGTTTATCTTCGCCACAATCAATGCTAAACTGAGGAACGTTTTCGAGGATTCTCCGTCCTTCCTGACGACGCCGACTCTTCCGCTTACGTCTCCTTGCCAAACCCCTTACCTCCTTTTTTGACTGCCAATGCTGTAGTGATCGTTACAAAATCCGTCGCAAGTATATCGACTCTAGCCCTAAATTTCAACTGCTCTTAACGCATCTATACAAAGTGTTAAGCCGCTCATATAAAGTAAAGTTGAAATTTTTAATTCTAGTTGAATCACTCTATCACTTGCTACCCTTAGATATCAAGGGCTTTGTTCACCTTATAGGCCCCTCCAGCTCCCTCTAAAAAGCTGGACTCGGAGTCTATTATTCCTATCAGGAGTAGGAAAACCTGGGTTTGAAACTACTCCTACCTCTTGCTGAAGCGATCGCTTGCCCGCTCTCAAGGGGGTCGTCAAGCGGAGTCTGAAGGAGCGCGCTCATGTTGATGCCGACCAGTTCTGAATTCGTTGCGCTTTGCCGCTCTCAAGTAGCACTGCTCACTCAAGCGTTTGGGGCATCGCTGAGCATTGTTTATCTTACCGAAGAATGGGTTGAAAATACACAAACACAACTGGTTCCGATCGCCGCCTATCCCGATATTTCAGTTGCTTCGGAGAAAGTGAATCGCCTCGCTCCAGCATCAGAGCGGTCGAAAAACGAGGAATTGACGCCTGAACTTGAGTTTGAAGCCGCTTTTTTCCCCGCAAAGCCAAATGCCCTTGCTCAGCAACAGCAACTTATTCTTCCGCTCGTGCATGAAGAAATGGTACTGGGGTTGCTGGTGACAGAGCGAGAGGAGCGACCATGGACAACCTGGGAACGAGGACAAATTCAGCGGGTTGCAGATACGTTATCACTGGCGTGCGTGATGGATCAGCGATCGCAGTGGCTAGAAGAAGCGCATCATCAGCAGCGCCTCGTGCAAAGGCAGCAGCACGACATGCTGGATAATTTGGTACATCAATTACGCAGTCCTCTCACAGCACTGCGAACGTTCGGCAAACTGCTGTCAAAACGGCTAAGGCCAGAGGACAGGAATCAACAAATTGCTAATAGCATCCTGCGAGAGAGCGATCGCTTGCAAGACCTACTTCAACAAGTGGACGGGGCGATCGATCTCGGGAGTGCAGATCTGCTGCCCGACTATGAAGCGGCTTCAGAATCTCCTAAACAACCGATTCCTCTACTACCAGCAGGTGTGTTGACCGCATCGAATCTGGAATTGGAGCCGTGTTCTGTGGTTGACATTTTGCAGTCACTTTTAGAATCAGCAACGGCGATCGCGCACGACAAAGGATTAGCAATCCGAAGGGAAATTCCAACGTCTGTTGCCTCAGTGTCGGGCAATTGCGGAGCGGTGCGAGAAGTCTTAAGCAATTTGCTTGACAATGCGTTGAAATACACACCAACGGGCGGACAGGTGCATGTAAAGATTGATCAGGGGGTTAACTGGGTCAACGTCTGGATTAGTGACACCGGATTCGGGATTCCTAAAGAAGACTTGCCTCATATGTTTGAGCGCCATTATCGGGGGGTGCAGGCTCAAGGCAACATTCCGGGGACAGGATTAGGACTCGCGATCGCGCGTCGCCTGATTGAGCAGATGCAGGGAAAGATTGAGGTGTTTAGCCCCCTAAAAAACGATGGCTGGATCAGTCAAAATGCTGATCAGCCACCGTTTGGAAAAGGCACTACCTTCGTAGTTAGATTACCTGTAATGAGGAGTGCTTAGAAGATCCACATTGCACCTTTTAAGCGCGAGCCTTACTGACGAGGAATTTGCAAGTCAGTGGTCAGACGCAGGTTCAAATCGCTATTCGGACGGATAGAGATCAAGTCGATGCGATCGCCGCCGAAGATCAAGCCAGCCAACGCACCAACGCCCGTTCCAATCAGAACTTCGCCCGCTTTAATGTTGCGATCGCCCGTAACGGCTGAAATTCCAGCAGCAGCGGCTGAACCCAACGCAGCATCCTTCAGGATCGTTCCGGTGTTTGTCCCGCGACGAATTGATTCGGTTTGGGTGATTGCATCAGAGGTTGCTGCGATTGGCAGTCTCTGACCATTAGCCAACACGAGTTCTGAAGCCACAAACTGAGCTGCACCTTGAGATACGACTAACTGACCCGCAACCTGGCTTCCAGATGGAATCAGAACAGTGCCATCGGACGTAACGACGTTTTGAGCAACCGTCAGCGTGATCGGTGTAGGATTAGGCTCGTTCTTAGCCAGTAGAACTTTGTCCGCGCGATCGTACCGCAGAGGAATCGACGTTCCAGAAGGAATGGTCAAGGCTTGAGGAGCCACAACCTGACCGACGATGTAAGGCGACTGAATCGCCGTAACTGTTCCAGTGCTGACCAACGCTTGATAAATAAATGCCGCCACATCAGCGCGAGTAGCAGTCTGATTTGGACTCAGAAACTTCACATCAGGATAGTTCACAACGATCCGGCGCTCTGTAGCAGCGGCAATGCTGTTGCGAGCGTAGCCCGGAATATTGCTGGCATCGCTATATGCCTGAAGCAGCGCATCTGCCGATCCGGTCGTGGTGTAGTTCAATCCACTTGCCAGAGACACCAACACCTGAGCGCGAGGAATATTTTCATTTGGGCGGAATGTACCACCAGGATACCCTGCTAAAAAGCCACTCGTATACGCATTTTGAATGGCTTGATATCCCCAATAATTAGATGGAACATCTGCAAAGTTAATTGGAGTTCTGACATTTTGAGCATTCGGAAAAGCTTTGCGAATCATGGCCGCAAATTGAGCGCGAGTGACGGCTTCATTTGGGCGAAAAGATCCATCAGGAAATCCTTCAATGATGTTTCGTGAAGCAAGTTCTTGGATGAATTGAGCCGCCCAATAATCAGATGAAACATCAGGAAAGGTAGCTTGGGCAAACGCTGGCGCGATCATGACGATCGGAGCCGTTGCACCTGCTGTAATGCCGAGAGCGAGGAGTAGAGCCGTTCCAGACTTGAAGTTGCTATGCATATGAAGACGTTCCCAAGTAAACCAGTAATCTTTTGTGTTGATTAAGTAGACCTTGATTGACTTACCAAAGTTCCTGCATCTTACTACAGAAGGAAATAAGTTCATTTCTGAAAGATGCGATTTGTTTCAGAGGTTTTGTTTGCCTTTGGTCTACTTTCTCTATATACCCAATTGACGCAATAGTTCCTGAAGAAGTTGCTAAATCTAGGACACTTCCTAAACTGGTTAATAACAAATCAGGGTGGGGGGTGAGAGCCCTCATTAGAATTAATTGCTCGCTAAGTTGGGGAATGAGAGATGCAGCAAAAAAGGGTTCACGAACTGAGTTCACTAGACAGCATTACTAACGAATGTTACTGACGGGCGGTTAGCATACGATGAGTAGGAATTGAATCGAGGACATTAGAAGATTGACGCCATTTAGCTCTGGAGGGTTGCTGCCCCGCTATCAAGCAAAACAGGTGAAAGAGGCAGGCAAGCAATATTATGTGAGTGCGGAAGGAGATCGGCTTCCTAGCGTCACAACGATTCTCAATGCGACAAAACCTCCTGAAGATTGGGAGCGGTTGATGAACTGGAAACAGCGCGTTGGCGTTGAGCAGGCAGCTCAGATTAGTCAAACCGCTAGTCGCCGGGGAACTGGAACTCACCGACATATTCAGCGCTATTTGGAGGGTAAGGAGGTGAATTGTCCAGAAGCGATTCGCCCATATTGGGATAGCGTTCAGCCTGTTCTAACGTCAGTTGAAGCAGTGCGACTGGTTGAAGGAATTGTGGTGCATGACGATTTAGGATATGCGGGCATCGTTGATTGTGTCGCAAGCTACGAAGGGGTGCCGTGTATTTGCGAGTGGAAGACGGCAAACAAACCGAAGCGATCGCTGGATCATCTCTATGACTATCCGCTGCAAATCGCGGCCTACTGGGGGGCGGTCAATCGTCTCTATGATCTCGATATTCAACACGCACTGCTAGCGATCGCAGTGCCGGATCTGCCCGCCGAAGTGTTTTGGTTTGAGCAAGACGCGATCGCTCACTATTGGCAGCAGTGGGAAACCCGGGTCAAGACCTATTGGCGTCGGCTTGGCTATTTTAGGTAAGCGCTACCCAATCTGCTTCGCGTACAATTCTGATTGAATTTGAGTTGGAGTAAACGCGCCGTACTCAGTGACGATCGCGCTAATTAAATTGGCAGGAGTAACATCAAAGGCAGGATTGTAATATTCGACCCCAGGCGGATAGAGAATTGTGTCTCCAATCTGATACACCTCTTCTGGGTCGCGTTCTTCGATGGGAATTTGGCTACCGTCTGCGATCGTAAAATCGATTGTCGATAGCGGAGCCGCCACAAAAAACGGAATGTTGTGTGCTTTCGCAATCAACGCCACGCTATAAGTTCCAATCTTGTTGGCAGCATCTCCGTTGGCAGCAATGCGATCGGCCCCGACAACCACAGCATCAATCATGCCCCGCTTCATGCAGTGCGCTGCCATGCTGTCGGTAATTACTGTGACCGGTATTGCTTCTTGCACACATTCCCAAGCGGTAAGTTTAGCGCCTTGCAGCCGAGGACGGGTTTCATCGACGTAGATGCGCTCCAAGCGATTTGTTCGCCACGCTGAGCGCACAACACCAAGCGCCGTTCCATATCCGGCAGTAGCTAGTGCGCCCGCGTTGCAATGGGTTAGCAACCTCAGCTTTGCGGGTGCTTTTGGCAGAACAGATAAGCCTTGTTCCCCAATGTCTTGGCACGTTTGCAGATCATCAGCGTTGATTTGTTTTGCCGTTTGAAGGAGCGTTTCCTTCAGATAATCAACTGAGCCAAGGGTTTGCCGAGCGGTCTTCAGCATCCGCTCGATCGCCCAAAATAAGTTTACGGCGGTTGGACGAGTGACTCGCAGAGTTTCTGCTACGGTTTCTAACTCGGTGAGAAAGCGATCGCGCTCTGTCGTCTCAATTTCTCGTGCGCCTAAGTACATGCCATAGGCGGCTGCCACCCCGATCGCAGGCGCACCCCGAACAATCATGGTTTTAATTGCCCGCGCCATGTCATCAGAGCGGCTAATTTCGACAAATGCAAATTCATTCGGTAAGCGCGTTTGATCAATCAGCAGAACGCGACCGTTAAGACTTCCAGAGGAATCGTTTTGCCAGATGACGGGATAAACCTGGTTAATCAAAGACATGATGGGCTTATCTTAAAGAGCAGCACTCCAATATTACCCTCAAACTATAATCTCAATTTGCACCCCTCCAGTTTTGGCACAATAGCCGTACTAAACAGGATTGCTGAATGTTTCGAGCAGCCAAGGATTGACCGTGCCATCCGCTCTACTCTGGTTCCGTTTGAGCACTTCATTCTATTAGTGAAAGCGGCAATCTCGGTGATGCTCTAGAGCAATGGTAGCGCTGATACACAGTGAGTTGTTGATCGCAGCCATCAACAACTCACTGCCAATAGCAAACGCAAAATTAGCCGACCGCGACAGGCTGTTTGCTAAACAACTTGAGAATCCGGTCTGCCATTTGAGGCGGCGTTAAGTCTAGATCTGCTTTGGACTCCTCCGCAGTAGCGTGGTCTACCAGAAGATCAGGAACGCCGATTCGAGTGACTGGCACAACCACATCGGCATCCATCATCGCCTCAAGCAGCGCTGAGCCGAATCCGCCTTGCAGACAGCCCTCTTCCAGGGTGACGACTCGACCGATCTGTTGGGCCAACGGCAAAATTAGTTCAGTATCGAGCGGTTTGGCAAATCGGGCATTCACAACGGTTGCTTCAATGCCGTGTTCTGTCAGAATTTCGGCGGTTTGCATTGCGGGATAGACCATTGAGCCATACGCAACCAGCAGAATGTCATCTCCTTGACGAAGAATTTCACCTTTACCGATTGGGAGCGGTTCCCACCCTTCTTCCATGAGTGGCACGCCGTAGCCGTTGCCTCTGGGATAGCGCATCGCGATCGCGCCCTCGGTATGATTAATTCCAGTTACGACCATGCGCTGAAGTTCGGCTTCGTCTTTTGGAGCCATCAGCACCATGTTGGGAATGCATCGCAGGTAGGCAATATCGTACATACCCTGGTGAGTCGGGCCATCAGAGCCAACAATGCCAGCGCGATCCATGCAGAAAAAGACAGGCAACTTCTGAATGCAAACATCGTGAATAATCTGGTCAAACCCTCGTTGCAGGAAGGTTGAATAGATCGTCACGACGGGGCGCATTCCTTCACAAGCAAGACCTGCTGCCAGCGTGACGGCGTGCTGCTCGGCAATGCCGACATCAACGTACTGCTTGGGCACTCGCTTTTGCAGAATGTCTAACCCGGTTCCGGTTGCCATTGCGGCAGTGATACCGATGATTCTGGGATCATTTTCTGCCAATTTGGACAGGGTTTCGCCAAACACTTTGGAGTATCCGGGAGGCTTCGGTTTACTCGACGGATTGCCCTTTCCAGTAATCAGGTTGAACGGCGTTTGAGCGTGGTAGCCCACCTGATCGGCTTCTGCGATCGCGTACCCTTTGCCTTTTACTGTAGAGACATGCACCAGCACTGGGCCTTGAATCTGATGGGCTTCTTTAAACATCGCAATCAGTTCTTCAAGGTTATGCCCATCGACTGGACCCATGTAGGTGAAGCCCAATTCTTCAAACACCGCTCCCACTTTGGGTACCGCAAGCCGCTTCATGCCTTCTTTGAGACGCGATAGCTCCGGGGAGAAGGGTAGATTCTTAAACTGTTCTTCTAAATTGTCCGACAGAAACTGGACGGGCGGACTGAGGCGCATCTTGTTGAGATAGCGAGGAATGGCTCCCACATTGGGAGAAATCGACATCTCATTATCGTTAAGGACAACCAGTAAGTTGGTTTTGGGCAAATGTCCAGCGTGGTTAATGGCTTCTAGCGCCATTCCGCCCGTTAGCGCACCGTCCCCAATGACCGCAACAGCTTTAAACTTCTCACCCTTAGCATCTCGAGCCAGCGCCATGCCCAGCGCTGCTGAGATACTCGTGGAAGCATGACCCGCGCCAAAGTGATCAAACTCGTTTTCGCTTCGCTTAAGGTATCCGGCGATGCCATCTTTTTGACGTAGCGTGTCGAAATGGGCATAGCGCCCAGTGATCAGTTTGTGGGGGTATGCTTGGTGCCCAACATCCCAAATCACTTTGTCGCGATCGAGGTCGAGGGTTTGATAAAGAGCTAGGGTCAACTCTACGACACCCAATCCAGGACCGAGGTGTCCCCCGATCGTTGCTACGGTTTGCAGGTGCTTCTCGCGAATCTGTCTAGCGATTTGTTGAAGTTGAAAAATCGACAGACCGTGCAACTGGTTTGGGTGGGTTAATTCACTCAGATGCATACCGGGATATCCTTCGGATAATGTGGTAGGTAGTTTATCTACCTTCTTTCTTTTAACACTGTAGTCCATCGAGGGGGACGATCTTATCTCTTTAGCCGTCATCCCCTTCCTGTGGCACAATTTTCTCTGAAGCCAGACCGTTGCGATTTGTAACTACTATGCCTAACCTCATGAGATTCCGGTTGCCCGTTGCCCAGGTAATTACGGTAAGTCTAGTCGCCCTTGCCCTGCCGCCTGCACCTGCTCACTCGGCGGTGCTAGACGACTTGTTTGAACGTCCCGGACCCAATCTCTACCGTCAGTGTGCCGCTGACCTATTGCGTGCCAAAGTTCCCAATGCTGTCGCTGCCGATGCCTGTTCTAACACGGTGCGCCCCGATGATTTGGGCGTTTGCGTGCGACGGATGGCAGAAGTTCAGGTTGCGGGAGAGCAAGCGGTAGAGGTGTGTCGTCGAGTTCGTCGCCCGCTAGAAGCAGGAACGTGCGTGGTCGATATTGGTCGCAATGCGGCGCAGACGCTCTTTGCAGATGTGCTAGAGGGCTGTCGTCGCAGTCTCTTACCCCTGAGCTTTTCACAATGTGTGGTGGGGTTGAATCGAGACTTAAATTTGGCGACCAAGCAAGCGATCGATACGTGTCTCGATACGAGCGATCGTCCCCGTGATGTCTTGCCTGTGTCTATTCCTGGCTCTAATCTTCCGCCAAGAATTCCGACGATTACGCCATCAACGAGTCCGACAACGCCCGATACGCCTCTGCCGCCATCCGGGTCACCGACTCAACCGAGGACAACACCAAACACAACACCAGACACAACGCCAAATCTCTCTCTTCCTCAGAGAAACTAAACAGAGAAACTAAACGTAATAGCTTGTCGGGATTGATTCGTGCCCATTTTCAGCGAAATTTGGTAAAACCGATCTAAGATCGACAAGCTCAACCGGAATTCGTAGTTCAGAATTGAGCAACTATTGAGCAACTTTGACGAACTACGAATTGCACCTTACGAATTAGTGTCTCAATGCTTGATATTCAAAAGCTTTTAGCAGAAGAACTTGCCCTTCGTCCCGCGCAGGTGAAGAGTGCTTTGGAGTTGTTTGCAGAAGGAGCGACGGTTCCGTTTATTGCGCGGTATCGCAAAGAGCGGACGGGAGAATTAGATGAGGTTCAGTTGCGTGACCTCAGCGATCGCTACGCCTATCTCACAGAACTAGAAGAGCGCAAGAGCAGTATTCTCCAATCGATCGAATCTCAGGGCAAACTCACACCGGAGTTGAAGACTCAGATCGAATCCTGTTTGCAAAAAAACGAATTAGAAGATCTGTATTTGCCTTACCGTCCGAAGCGCCGGACGCGGGCAACGATCGCGAAAGAAAAAGGATTAGAAGCGTTAGCTAGTTGGATAAAAGCGCTGAATGAGTCGGGCGCTTCGGCAGCGCTGGAGACGGAAGCGGCGAAATATATTTCCGAAGAGAAAGGGGTTAAAACGGCGGAAGAAGCGTTGCAAGGCGCATCTGATATTTTGGCAGAAGAAGTATCTGAAAAAGCCAATCTTCGAGCTTACTTGCGGGAGTTTCTGCTGGAAACGGGCGCATTCAGTTCGCGGCTCAAAGCGGATCATCCTGAAGGAACGACGAAGTTTGAAATGTATCGGAAGTTTCAAGCCAGCGTGAGCGCGATCGCGCCTCACAATTTACTCGCGCTGTGTCGGGGTGAAACAGAAGGCATTCTCACCCTTGATTTGATATTTGACGAAGATGCGGTTCAGCACTACTTAGAAACGCAAGAAATTCGCACGAGAGCACAACCCGTTCGCGCATTTTATCGAGCAATGTTAGCAGATGCGTTTAATCGGTTGATGCGAAATTCGTTGATTAGTGAAGTGAGAGCCGAGAAGAAACAAGAGGCGGATATCGAATCAATCAAAACGTTTGAAACAAATTTGCGTGAGTTATTGTTATCTGCTCCGGCAGGAATGAAACCAACGTTAGCGCTTGATCCAGGATTCCGCACAGGTTGCAAGGTTGCGGTGTTAGATCAAACTGGAAAATTCTTGCAGTATCAAGCAGTTTTTCCTCACACAGGAGAAGAGAAGCGTAAACAAGCGGCTGCAACGCTAAAGCAATTGATTCAGAAATATCAGGTTGAGTTAATTGCGATTGGGAATGGAACAGCAAGTCGAGAAACCGATGAATTTGTCGGAGAGATTTTAGCAACGCTAGAGCAAAAGCCGATTAAAGTGATTGTGAATGAGTCGGGAGCCTCGATCTATTCTGCAAGTGACGTTGCGATCGCAGAGTTTCCCGATCTAGACATTACGGTTCGAGGCGCAATTAGCATTGGTCGTCGTTTACAAGATCCGTTAGCAGAACTGGTTAAACTTGATCCAAAATCAATCGGCGTGGGGCAATACCAACACGATGTCGATCAAAAACTGCTGAAGAAGAAGCTAGGCGAGACCGTTGAGAGTTGTGTTAACTTTGTCGGCGTCGATCTCAATACGGCATCCAAAGAGTTGCTGACTTCTGTTTCTGGCATTAGCGCAACCATTGCCAATAACATTGTGGCGTACCGCAACGAAAACGGAGCCTTCCGAGATCGCAAAGCATTACTCAAAGTGGCAAAATTAGGACCAAAGGCATTCGAGCAAGCGGCAGGATTTTTGCGAATTCGAGATGGTGCAAATCCGCTCGATAACACTGCCGTTCACCCGGAACGGTATTCGCTAGTGAGCGCGATCGCAAAAGATCTATCGGTTCCACTAGCTCAAACGCCTCAAATTGCAGAGCAGTTGAGTAAGCACCTGAAAAAATACATCACCGATGCCGTTGGTGAACCGACACTCCGCGACATCATTCGCGAGTTGGAAAAACCGGGACGCGATCCGCGCGCTGAATTTAAGTACGCGACGTTTAAGGAAGGAATTAAAGAAATTTCTGACTTGCGGGTTGGCATGGAACTAGAAGGCGTGGTGACAAACGTTGCAAACTTTGGTGCGTTTGTGGATGTTGGCGTACATCAAGATGGATTGGTGCATGTGTCACAACTGAGCGATCGCTTTGTCAGCGATCCGAATCAAATTGTGAAGGTGGGTCAAGTTGTGAAGGTGCGAGTGATGGAAGTTAACGAAAATTTGAAGCGAATCAGCTTGTCAATGCGAACGGGTGAAAAGCTAGATCGAAATGCCAACATGCCAAAGAAAGATCATAAACAGATCGAGAAACCGGAGCGAAACGCTAATGCTCCCAAGAAAGATCAAAAACAACCGGAAAAACCTGTAACGTTGGATGATCTAAAAGCTAAATTTGGAAAGAGACGCTAAGCGCATGTTAGCGTTTCCTTTGGAGTTGCGCAAAGCACTACGCAGGCATTAACCCAAGTCAAAACACTGCCTATGTTGCCGACTGATTTACTGATGCACCGCTTTAGCGGAGAAGAATTGGTTCCTAAGCGGCTCAAACTCGATTCGCAAACGCTCGCGATCGCAGATGATGTGATTGCGTTGTTTCGAGATGCCAAAGGCAAGAGCAAAGGTGAACTGAGTCGGCAGCTTTTAGAGCTTGAAGGCGAAGAAACGGACTACCGAATTAAACGCGGGCTCGCTCATCTATTGAATGGTTCATTTAGCACGTTTGAAACGATTAGTCCGCTCGATCCGCCGATGTTGCGAGATCGCGTCTTTGCGCTGTCTTCTCAAACGGTTCCTAGCCCAACTGCGACTCAAATGACGCTAGAGAAGGTAGCGGATTTGCTGGGTCAAGAACTCGGACGTGAAGTGTTGCTCGAACAAGTCAAATTGGGACTTTACGCCGATCTGCCGGACAATCAAATTTTGGTGGATTTTGAAGCGCCAACGTCTGAAGCGTTGATTCATCGCTATAACTTATCGCAAGTTCAAGGCGTGTTCTATCGTGCGAGTCACATGACGATCAACGCACATCGCAATGATCCGGGACAGTATAAACTCCTGTTTCGCTACGTCAAATTATTTCAACTCATGACGTATATCGAAGGCGACGCGGATCACGGATTTACCCTCACGATCGATGGTCCGACGAGTTTGTTTAAGCCTTCAACGCGGTATGGACTCGCGATCGCTAAGCTGCTGCCTGCTCTGCTCCACGTCACGAAATGGAGCATTTCTGCTCAGCTACAGATGAACGACAGCTACTCTGGTAAAACTCGTCAGGGACGCTTCGCTCTCGATTCGGAATGCGGATTGGTCAGTCACTATCCTCCTGGCAAAACCTACGACAGCATGTTGGAAGAAGGTTTTGTGGAGCGTTGGAGCAAGACGAAAACCGAATGGCGACTTGAACGGGAAGTGGATTTGATTCCGATTCCAGGGAGTGTGATGATTCCTGATTTTCGGGTGGTGCATCCAGACGGTCGCACCTTTTTGCTGGAAATTGTGGGCTACTGGCGACCGGAATATCTCAAGAAGAAGTTCTCTCAGGTGCGCCAATCGGGGCGCGATGATTTGGTGTTGGCGGTATCGGAACGCCTCAACCTGGAGAAGGCAGGCGTGAAAATAGCAGATACACCCGCACGGATTGTTTGGTTTAAAGATCAGTTGTTGCCAAAGACGGTATTAGAAGCGCTGGAGAGATAGACAGTTAAGCGGTGGTTGTTGGGCGATCTCAGTTACTCGATTGATGAACGGAATTACTGAATTGGCGATCGCAGTCACTTAATCATCCACTTGAGGAGGCTTCGCTGATGGAATCGTTGGACTTTAGCAGCAGCGTCGAAAGCGATGGTTTGCAATTTCAGGGCTTTGTCTCGCAAGAGGTTTTGCAAGTCTCACCTGCGCTCATGTTTGAGCCACTTCAGTTTCAGGTTGGACTGCGGATTAAGAACAATACATCTGCCCCCATTCGCGTAAATCTCTTCGACACACTGAATTGTACTCTTGTTAACGCAGATGGCTCAGTTACTCAGAACCCTCCTCCTTATATGCGTCCTCTCTCACCATCTGAACGTGACTTTCCTACCATCTTATCTGGAGAAACGTGGCTCGATGCTCACCGCGCAAGCCTGAGGCTCTTTGTGGAAGGGTATGAGTTGGGGTGGATGACTCGTTGGTGGAGACGTTTTCTGAAGTCAGTTAATCCTGAACTTGCTTATTCATCGGTGCGCTGGGAGATTGAGCACCCTCTAAAGTTGTTTATTAATTGAGGAGATGGTGGCGTGCTAATTTCTGGTCTCAAACTGGGGCTTCACCAAATCGCGCTCACGTACCACAACGACCGCTCTTCGTCAGAGTTTTATGATCGAACCACTGAAAGTATGAAGCCTGTGGAGAATCTCTGGATTGGTGATGCGACCGTCATCTCTGTCGCAATCAATCTCATGCGCTCTCCTTGACCATCTGAAACATCAGTTTTTCCCCGTTTCTCGAATAGAAATTCATTTACCGATTCACACCTGAAGTTTGTCCCGATGAGATTAAAGCTCACACAATTTCTACTCTGTAATGAAGCGGATCTTAATGTTATAAACGACGATCGCAAGTTCAAATAAAACTCAATGCAACTGATCAAGTCTTTACTCTACTTTCTGTGGGCAGGAGTATTTGAAATTGGTGGCGGCTATCTCGTTTGGCTTTGGTTGCGAGATGGAAAGCCGCTTTGGTGGGGCGCGTTAGGCGCGATCGCACTGTCACTCTATGGCGTAATCGCAACGCTTCAACCTGCAAATTTTGGGCGCGTCTATGCGGCTTATGGAGGAGTATTCATCGTTATGGCAATGCTGTGGGGATGGAAAATTGACGGCGTAAGACTCGATCGTTACGATCTCCTTGGTGCAGCATTAGCATTGCTCAGTGTATTCATTATCATGTTTGCACCAAGAGCTTAATAACTGTTTCCTGAGACAGACGACTAGACGCTTCTTAACTTACACTATTACGATAAGTTAAGAGCTAGGAAACAGCATGACAGTTGGCGTTTGGGTATTGGGCGATCAGCTTTGGTCAGGGCAAACCGCGCTGGAGAGTCAGTGCGATCGCAAAGAAAATACGCCAGTCATTTTCATCGAATCAATGGCTCACGCTCAAGAACTGCCGTATCATCTGCAAAAGTTGGTACTCGTGTGGTCAGCAATGCGGCACTTTGCTAAAGAGTTAGAGCAAGACGGCTGGACAGTGACGTACAAGATTTCGCCCGATTTTCAAACGCCGCTTTTAGCGTGGATCGAACATCATCAAATTACCGAACTGCGGATCATGACGCCAACGGATCGACCGTTTGCTAACTTGATCCAGAGCCTAGATCTTCCCTGTGACGTAACCCTCACTCCTAGCAATCGCTTTATCTGGAGCGACCAGTCTTTCAGCGACTGGGCAACATCTCGCAAGCGGTTGATTATGGAAGATTTTTACCGCGAAGGACGCCATCGATATGACGTGTTAATGATAAACGACCAGCCTATGGGCGGACGGTGGAACTACGATCGCGAGAACCGTAAGCCACCCAAAGGAAAACTTACGATTCCTGAAGCGCTTTGGTTTGAACCTGACGATATTACTCAAGAAATAATCGATTGGATCAAACAATCACCAATCTTTGCAGACAGCCAAAAGTACTGGCAGATCGAGCCGTTTCGTTGGGGCGTAACTCGCAAACAAGCGCTGCAAGTCCTGCAATTTTTTATCCAAACTCGGCTCTCTAATTTTGGTCCTTATCAAGATGCGATGCTGATGGGCGAGCAGACCTTATGGCACGCCATGCTTTCACCTTATCTCAATATTGGATTGATTCATCCAAGCGAAGCGATCGAAGCGGCAGAGCAAGCCTACCGTGAGCATCCAGACGATTATGACTTAAATAGCATTGAAGGATTTATTCGACAAATTTTAGGTTGGCGTGAGTATATGCACGGCATTTATATTCATATGGGAGCAGACTATCCACAGCGTAACTTTTTCAATCACAACCAACCGTTACCAGGATTTTACTTCACGGGTGAAACCGATATGAACTGCTTACATCACACGATTAAGCAGGTTAAAGAAATTGGTTATGCTCATCATATTCAGCGTCTCATGGTTCTAAATAACTTCTCACTGATTGCTGGAGTATCACCACAAGAGTTGCAAGATTGGTTTCACTTAGCATTCATCGATGGATATGACTGGGTGATGCAGGCCAATGTGATTGGCATGGGTCAATATGCAGATGGCGGTTTGATGGCCTCGAAGCCTTATGCGGCATCTGCTAATTACGTCAACAACATGAGCAACTATTGTAAGCAGTGTGTTTATAACGTGCGCGATCGCACCTCCGAAAACGCCTGCCCATTCAATTTCTTTTTCTGGGATTTCCTCGATCGCAACCGCGAAAAATTGAGCAACAACCCCCGTATGTCGCTGATTCTACGAAACCTAGAGCGTATTTCTGACGAAGAACTAAAGCAAATCCGTCAAAAAGCTGCCGACTGGCACAAACAGAATAACCGTACCGAATATCCGTTGCCCTCAACGCCCAACCATGGACAATCTGACCCTGCTACGCAACCAGTATCTCGAACTAACCAATCAGACCCTCCCCGCTCTAGCAAACGAAAGAAAGCTTCCGGTTCGGTCTAATCACTGCTTCCAGCGGATTGTGTTGGATAACCTATTTGGTTGCTGTTGGTATGAGGTTCTGAACCGCAAGCAGCCTGCTTACAAACAACTGAGCCAAGAGCAGCTAGAGAAAGCCATTGCGATCGCACAATCAATGATCGATCAGCCTGATGAATACATTCGCCAACTGAATCAAAATAGCTTGAACTGGCGTGGGAAAGATAAACACTCCCGCTCTGCTTGAGTGCCAATTAGCTAAGAACCCAACAACAGCGTATTCTCCGATCTTCAGTCAACCGGAGATTTCTTGGCAAACACGAGCTACAACCTCTCAAGACTGGAAGAGGAATTTGAGGTGAGGGCACCTTCTGAGGGACTAATGATTAGAAAAACGGAAACCGCTAATTCGCTTCAGGTCTCACAACATATTTTGCGGCAGCTTGATTCTGCGGAAGCGGCTGAATCTTGCCACTGTCTACCAACGCTTGGTGCATGAAAGCAGCAATTTCACCCCGTGTTGCAGGTTGAGTTGGGTTGAGAACTTTACGATTAGGATAATTGACCACAATGCCAGAGCGAGTTGCTTCTGCAACACTACTGACCGCATATTTGGGAATTCGATTGGCATCTGTGTAATATTGCTTCAAAATAGCAGCAGATTGCTGGGTGTTTGCTGAATTCCTAGCCGCAGACTTTTGATTGACTGGTGTTGAAGCTGAGGGAGCACTGGCAGGAGCAGCTTGAGCCGAGCGGGGCGTCACAAAAGGTTGCATCAGCGCAAGAGCAGCAAAAGGCAACACGATTTGTCGTCGAGCGGGGCGATTGCTCGGTTGAGCGGCGGTGGGCTTCGCTTGGGCTTTATTGGCTGCGATCGCGGCAGCCGCAGGAGTTCGGTTTGCTGCCGATTCGTCTTTTAGCGACAAGTTTCGCGCCAGAGAGACTAACGCTTCAACACGGCTCACAGGCTGCTGAGGACGGAAATTACCGCTTGGGTAGCCGCTCATAAAGCCAGTTTCGTAGGCTTCTTCGATCGCAGGGGCTGCCCAATTTCCTTTAGGCACATCCTTAAAGGCGCTGCCACTCGGAATTTGGCGATCGCGCTGCTGAGAAAAGGCTTTCCGGACAATCGCCGCGAACTCATCGCGATCGACGGTTTGATTGGGGCGGTAGGTTCCGTCGGGATAGCCCGTAACGATGTTACGCTCTGCCAATGCAGCAATAAACGGTTGTGCCCAGTAATTTTTGGTATCTGGAAAGTTTGCTGCTTTGCCCTGAGCAGCAACCGGATGAGGATTGTACGAAACCATCGCGATCGCGCCTGAGAGTAATCCGATACCTAGTAAAGGCGCTCCAACAACAAATCGACGTGATATGACCATAGAGCGTTTCCCCTGCATAACAATCCGCCTGGCTAAAATGTGTAATCGGAAATTACCGCTTTTTCTGGTCAATGTTCTCCACCAAATGGTAGAAATTAGTGAGCGGATCTGTAATTTTCCTGTGACCTTAGGTATAACTTTAGGATGACTACAAGTGGAAATAGAGCAGCTTCATTTCTTCTTTCGTCACTTCAGCTACTAAAATTACTGAGGTGTTGGTTGCCTTTAAAGTAAGTGTTACAGCCTTACTGAAGAGTTGATTTTATTGCACCAACCTTCTAATTTTGCTGATCAGTTTAGGCTCATGCCATGAGTACAGATAGGCATTCTACCGATGCATTTATGTCCACAGTGATATCAGCGATCGATCATTAGTTCCTACACTGGAAATACAATCATCGGTATTGGCTATGGCTAAAGATCAATTGCAGCAACCCTCACGTCCAAAGGTGCAGAAGAGCGAGTCTGGACAAATTGGGAAAATAACGGAAACCGTATTCAAAACCGGAAAAGGAGCAGTTAGTCTTGCTCTATGGTTGGGCGGAACTGTCCCCAAGCAGGCCGTGCGCTGGATTGGTAACGCCACTGGAAGAGCTGGACAAGCCGTCAACTTTGTTGGACAGCTACCCTTGCTCAGAAATCCGGTGGTCAGACGATTAGCGGGAGTTCTAAAGCTCGATTGGCTGGTCGGAATTAGCGATCGCGTGGATACGACGAAAGCAGAAGCTAGGGTAAAAGAACTCCAGCAAAAGTATCCGAATGAATCTCCCAGCCAAATCACGCATCGATTGATGGTGAAAAAGGCTCTGAAAGCAGGAAGTTCAGGCTTTGTCACTAGCCTTTTGCCTGGGTTTGCAGTTGCCCTTTTAGCGCTTGATCTAGCCGCAACTACAGCGTTGCAAACTGAGTTGGTCTATGAAATTGCCGCCGCGTACGGATTAGATTTGAAGGACTCGACTCGTAGAGGCGAAGTTTTAGCCATTTTTGGTCTAGCTGTTGGCGGCGGCAGGGCGCTAAAAGCCGGATTAGGATTCCTCCGTAACATTCCGCTTGCAGGCGCGATGATTGGCGCGAGTACAAACGCAACAATGCTCTATTCATTGGGCTATGCCGCGAGCCGATTCTATGAAGCTAAACTTCGAGATGGAGCGGAAGAACCTAGTACCGAAGCACTGAAAGCAATTGAGCAACAGACTGAGCAGTATTTGACAGTAGCGATCGCGCAACAGGCGATCATGGATCAAATTCTAGTTCACATGATTTTGGCAAGTTACCCAGAAAAGACTTGGGATGATATTTTGCCCGACCTGCAAAAAATGCAGCTAGAGCAGAATTCTTTAAATGCGATCGCGGCAAATATTAAAGCTCCGCAACCGTTAATTACCTTAGTAGATCAACTCAACTGCGACTTTGCGGTTCCTTTATTAGCGCAGTGCCGTCACATCGCCCAAAGTAGCGGAACGATATCTCCGCGCGAAGCAGAAGTCTTGAAGGCGATCGAAGAAAAGTGTAATGCGGACGAGATGATTCGGAGCAATTTAGAGTTATGAGCGATTCGTCTCGAAAGCAGACGCTGCGATCGGAGACTCAGTTGGCGGTGGATCAAGAGCGGCGCGAGATTCTCCAGCAGTTAGAAGACTGGCTTGAAACCCCGCTTTTAGTGTTGAGCTTTCTTTGGTTAGCGTTATTCACCATTGAATTGATTGGGGGACTGAATCCGCTTCTAGAAACGCTGGGGATCGCAGTCTGGATGATTTTCATCGCAGATTTTGGACTCAAGGTGTTGCTTGCGCCCCGCAAGTTCAGTTACTTACGTCAGAACTGGCTCACCGCAATTTCACTGCTCCTTCCTGCCTTGCGGATATTCCGAATTGTCCGAGTGCTGCGAGTGTTGCAGACTGCACGAGCGGTGCGAGGCTTGCGGTTGCTGGGCGTGATGACTCGAACCAATCGAGGTATGCGGGCACTCGCGGCGAGTATGCAGCGACGTGGATTTAGCTACGTTGTTGGACTAACGGCAATCATCACACTAACAGGCGCAGCAGGAATGTATGCCTTTGAAGGTGAGGTTGCCAATTCGGGCATCACTGACTACGGGTCTGCGCTGTGGTGGACGGCGATGCTAATGACGACGATGGGATCAGACTACTCGCCACAAACCGCAGAAGGGCGAGTATTGTGCTTTATCCTAGCGCTCTATGCTTTTGCTGTGTTTGGGTATGTCACAGCAACGATCGCGACCTTTTTTGTCGATCGCGATGCTAAAGATCCAGACGCAGAACTTGCAGGAGCAAGTGCCATTACTCAGTTGACTGCTGAAATCACAGCCCTACGCGCCGAACTTCAAACATTACACTCTGGTTATCCACTAACTCGTGAAAACATTGATGAGATTCCATGAATTCTTGCTGCGAAGCAGTTCTTCGTTTCCTCAGAGGCGTTGTCTTCGTTATTAAGGCGTCCTCGTTACTAATAGGAGACCGCCTGTAGCCGTTCGACTTTCGAGTGCTCGCGTTTGCCCGTCACTCTCGCAGGCACACCCATCGCGATCGAGTAGGGCGGAATATCGCGAGTCACCACAGCCCCTGCTCCAATCACGCTGCCTCTGCCAATTTTGACCCCATCTAACACTCTCACCCCCGTTCCTATCCAACAGTCATCCTCAATTTCAATTCCTTTGCACGTTAATCCCTGAAGTCGGAATGGTGTGTCGGGATCAGAAAAAACGTGATTGTTAGCATATATCGATGAGTTGGAAGCAATCATGCAATCCCTGCCAATTTTGATGGAGCCAGGCCCAGCAATGCAGACATAGGGACCAATGTAAGTTTCCTCACCAATTTCAATGCCTCCCCCCTCATGATCGTAAGCTCTAATCTGAACGCCCTGATCGAGCGAGGCACCATCCTTGAGACGAATCCGATTGCCTTTATTACTGATATAAGAGCCACGATACACTCGGACGCGATCGCCAATTTCAATGGTGTCGATGCCAATAAACTGAACACCAGTCTGAATGGTGACCGATTTCCCAACTTTTTTGAAAATAGCAGGATAAATTAAATTTCTAATCGCGCTTCCAATCGGACTCGGAATCGCTCCGAAAATTCCTGTCAGCAAATATTCTTTTCCGTACTTTTGAATTAAGGAAAACGTGATTTTACGGCTCATTAGTACTAATACTCCCTGGTTTATCTAAATTCGTTCAATTGTTACTTAACCGCTAAACACACTGGCGAAGCGGAACTACTGTGGAACTAAAATTCGCTAATTTTTATGCTTAACTTAAGCTTGATTTGTTACCTAAATTGAAATGTCGACGTGAACAAGAGGTTAAACATTCATAAGCCATCAATAGTAATAATAGTGATGTGAATTTGTCCTGTCTAAATTTGCACCATCTAGCACTTGAGAAACTATTCTTTATTCATCAGATTTGCTTAATTTCTCAGAGAGCCATTCTTGCGGATCTTGCTGCCACATAAAATCATTCACTGACAGCAACGGTGTTTCTGGAGCTTCCTCTAACAGCGGGAACCGAGGCGATCGATCAATCTGGAGATTGTCACATCTGCGACTGTAAACGCCACTAAAGCAATTCTCCAAAAATGCGCCCCTTGAGTTGTTCATCAGTTCAACATAGTGTTCTAAAAAATGAGGAACAACAGCTTCCTCAAATGTGATGAACTTGAAGTAAGCTCCAGTTGCTAGCTTCAGAATGCGATTGCGATTTGAGAGTTCTTGCTGCGCTTCTGTGTGTCGGTAATACCGGATTCGAGCATCTTTTGAGGCGTAGCTTCTACCAATTTCTTCTGTTTGATCGGTTGAAGCATTATCTAAAACAATGAGTTCAAAATTTTGAAACCGTTGTGACAAAATCGAATCAAGCATCGTTTGAAATATATATCCGCCGTTTCGTACTGTGAGTCCTAAGCTAACGAGAGGCTGAAGTGTAATCATCTGAATTTTCCTGACAATTTTAAGAACGTCTCAACGCAGATCAGACTGCTCGAACGTCGTCTTACATTTAACAAGGAGCTTTGCTTTTTCAATCAAATCAATGCTTGAAGCAGCAGCGAAGCCATCGCACTGGAGAAGATAATTGAAACGCTACCGTACAAAGCTTTAGATAGCTAATTCTACGCTTTTAGAAATGCAAAAAAGTTAATGCTGCAATGGTAGTTTGAAGTATTAAGACGCTAGGTTCAATCGGTACTAAGACAGATTTGATCTAGATAAATCAATGCAACAAGTAACTGTTTGACATTAAGAAAAAACGCTGCTGCCTAATATAGAGTGTTGGCAGCTCGAACTAGCTCTTGTGAAAAGATTTGCAGGCGACGAACCAATGCTTTAGCAAAGTTTAAATCTTTCAACTCAAACGGCAATCTAAAGCCTTTGAGAGAAATCGGATGGCTGCACTTAAAAATCCAACAACCGAGTCAAGGTTAGGAGGAATGAAGCGAGGCAGCTATTTATGGGGGAGTCAAGCCTCCAGGGATTCGCACGGCTGCAACATTCTGCACTACCCGTTTAGAGTCTACGAACAGCCTACCCTTCAGCAGCGTTTGCTGCGTATGTGCGGGAAGAGCCGATCGTAGTAAATCTAATAAAGGCATAAATCTTAGATCTTGAGCAGTGAGCAGATCGGACGAATTACTTGTACGTATTCTACAAGAGGTATTTCGGCCACCGTAATTACCGCAGAATTACCTCATCATTCCTTCAAACTTCTAATTTTTTTGTAAAGGAACAATGAAGCTCTTAGCAATGGAGTAATAATTTTTAGGCATTCATGTATCTGAAGGTAGATGCGCTCAATCGTCGCAAGATTTTGCTAGTCTTAAATCTATCTTTTACTGAAACAGCCGAGTTAGGATGTGGATCTTGTTTAGCGTTTAAGCAGTAGTACTACAGACATCTATTCAGGAATTTGGCGAGTGTACATATTCTCGCTTGCAAGCTGATCTTCTGCTCTTCTACAGAGCGAACGATCGCGCCGATCCACAATGCGGCTAGGAAATTAAGACGGCTGTCGATTCTACGAATCACTTCCTGATTCAGATCAATCATCGTCTAGGAGGTGATGATTGATCGGCTGATCGGGCTTCAGCATAAAACAGAGCAATCAGACACTTCCTTCTACAGCTTGCCAAATTGTCATCTTTGATGCTGAATTTGAGCTTCTAAAATCTCGTCTGATATTCAACCACAGCACGGCTATCTCCAGCGAGATCTGTTGAACCTCGAACAAGCGTTTCATCATTGATCCGATAGACTACCCCGTAGCGCAGGGGTTCGTCACTCGCAAAAACTCGTGATAGAGACACCGAGAAATCACCACTTACATCAACGATCGCTTCTGCCGCCAAACTTAGCGTTGAGGAACGAGCCTTGGTGGCATTTACAACCGTCGGAAAAATTCGCAACTCGCTTAACCCGATCGCTTGCCCGAGTTGCGTAATTGTTCCCTGCAATTCATTCGACAAGGCTGTGCTGGCAATGTTGGCAATGCCAACTGTCGTGCCTGCTTGTCCGATCGTATCGATCAACCCTCCGCCCACCAGCGCTAAAATTTCAGTCCTGCTTCGGGCTGGCGAACTTGTAAGCGCCAAATTCTTAGACAATTGGCTAGCAGGCCCAGTGGCTTTTGCCTGAACTCGAATGGTGCGTAGGGTTCCGATCGAAGTTGCCAATTCGTCTGCAAATGGGCTGTCTGCGATCTCACTAGATTGACGTGAGCGTGGTAAACGGCTGCCTGTGGTCTCCGGAACTAATGCAAATAGTTGCACATCGAGAACAGGATCGAGTCCATTAGCAGGGGTAAATTGAGCGGTGTGTTGGTAATTTCGTTCCAGTCGAAACTGCGTTGTGAAGAGGTTGACTTGCCCTCCAGTTAAACGCACAGTGCCCTCAGGACGTGGTTTTGCAAGGGTTCCATTTAATGTGATTGTTCCTTCAGAAGTAAAGCTGACCAAGGGCGGACTCGTGACGCGCACACCATTAGCAAGAACGATTTGCAAATTGTTGAATGCGATCGGGGCTGATGGAGATGCACCAGCCGTAGGCGTTGTAGCTGGCGTTGGCGCTGAATCTGGAAGCGTGATGGAGCTTTGATCAATTCCTTCATTTAAGTTCGATGATGTTGCTGATGACGCTGACGATGATGTTTCGGTTGCATTTGCGGTCGTTGTAGTTCTACCCGCCTGTGCGCCAACGTTTGCTTCTCCATTACTGAGACGAATTGTACCGCCCAGTGTGGGTCGAAATGCGGTTCCTGTCACAACCACATTTCCGCCTACGTCACCTGTGTAAAGATCAGTTACATTGAGCCTTATATCATTCAAGGCAACGGTAAGTGGATCTGCGGCAGCCGCTTCGACTGCACTTGTTGCTGCAAAAATAGGTAGAATGCCCTGCGCTGTGAGAGGCTGTTGATCGAATTGAGCTTGCAGCGTTTCGACAGTCACGCGATCGCCGTTAAATCGAGCGACTCCAGTGACATTCGTCAGCGATCGCGGTAGTGCTGAAGCGCGAACAGTAGCATTCTGAACGGCAACCGTTCCTTGAATCACAGGTCGGCTTAGTGTTCCTGCTACATCAACATTGAGCTGTCCCGCGCCATCGACCCACGCTACTTGATCTGTGAATAGATTAAGCAAAGCAAATCCGCCGTCTTTTAACCTAGCTTGGAGTTGAATTTGATCGGTGGTGGGTTGAACAGATGAAAATGGCAGCGCGATCGGAATAGTACCTGCAACGCTTAAGGGTTCCGTTTCGGTTAAGAAGATGTCGCTATCAAACCGCAGCCGAGCATCACCATACTGGAAATTCAGGTTGGCTTGCTGAATCGGCTGCTCATTTACCCTTCCATTGAGAATGTTTAGCACACCATTAGCGCTGGGATTATCTAAACTTCCCGATAGCGTTGTCGTTGCGTTTAATCGACCTGCTAAATTAACGGGTAGTTGTCTGAGAAACGGTTGAGCTAACTCTAGCGGCAGGTTGCTAACGCGCAGTTGTCCGTTTAGAGTATCTCCCACTCTTCCACTAAAGGCGAGTGTACCGTCGTTGATATCGAGTCGCACCGGGGAAACGTCTAGCACGCCATTGGCAAAATTGCCTTGAGCAACCAAAGTCTTGATGTCGTACTTGCCCCAATCGATATCTGAGCCACGCACATTAAAGTTGAACGCTAATCCACGTTGTAGCGAGCCGCTAATGTTAATTGCGCCGCTCAGATCGCCTTGTAATTCTGCTAGAGATGGCAGTGTAGCCACTTCAGGTTGGCGGCGCTGCTGAGCAATTTGACGCTGAACCTGTGCTAATTTTTGCAGTTTCGTATCTAGTGAGGTATTTGCCAGTTGAATTTGATCGAGGGGTTGGAGATCGGCGGCTTGTCCTGACTCGGGTGATTTCAATCCCGTTGCAATATCGCTTAGCTGAGAGATACTCAGCGTTTGCAGCAGCGTTTGAATATTTTCATCATTGAAACTAATTTGGAATTGAACAGGCTGATCTCCTGTAGTTTGAGTAGTGCCGTTGAGCGCAATGATACTCTCCCCTCGGCGTAACTCTCCGCCTGAAAGCCGAGCGACTCCATTGATAAAGCTGAATTGTCCTCGAAATTCGTCTCCGGCAATTCTGCCGAATCGAGGGTTTGCGATCGCAACCGTCCCTTCAGCATTCAAGGTGTTCAGATTAACCGCAACATTGCCCGATAGATTGCCAGCAGCCGATGCTAAGGCTCCTGCTGCTTGGGGAGCCACCTGACGTAGTAAAGAGACCGGAACATTCTGCAAATCTGCTAGGAGTGTTTCGCCCGCTGTCCGTCCTCGTGCGATCGTTTGCTCTCGCTTGATAAAGAACGACGTGGGACGATTGTTCGCGTTGAGTGACACCACAATCTGGTCTTGAGTGCCAGCAATGCGTTGACCTGAAAGCTGTAGCTCAGTGCGTTGTTTAGCGCGATAGGCTAAGTTCCCTGCCAATACTGGATCGAAGGCTAATCCATTGACATTAAGATTCCGCAGTCGCAGATCACCGATGGCATTGGGAGCGCTAGGTGTGCCCGTCACCCGTCCGTTAAAATCGGCTTGTCCTACTAGCGCTACGTTAGTTGGCAGACTAGAAGCGAAATCTCGAATATCGAAACCGCTGGCCTGAACATCTAGATTGAGTGCACTAATTTGAGGTGCGCCTTGCGTCTGTACTCCTACCGTTCCCCGCGCTACCAATCCTGGGGCAGTGGCTTCTTCAACCTGCACCTGCTGACCATTCCACCGAAACTGAGCCGTTAACGGATCTTTAACGACGGCCAATCCTTCTGAAAAGCGCACTCGCCCGGCTGCCCGAACGTCAGCTAGAGTGAGCGCATCTGTATTGCCGGATAGCTGCACGTTGCCGCTTAGTCGTCCCCGCAGATCTTGAGAAAACTGATTGAGCGCGACCCCGGCTGTATTCACCGATGCCTGGAACTGTCCGTTCAGTAATCGACCCGTTGCCGCGATCGTGCCGCCTGTCGAAAGGCGCGCGCGCCCGTCTGCCCGAATGCCCTCCGAGTTTAACGAATTTGTGTTGCCCGATAGCTGCACATTGCCGCTCACCTGTCCCCGCAAATTCTGAGCAAACCGATTTAACGCCACTCCTGCTGCATCCGCCGACACTTGGAACTGTCCGTTGACCAGTTGACCTGTTGCGGCAACAGTTCCACCTGCAACTTGAAACGTTGAATTTTGTAGGCGAACTTGCTGACCCGCAATCACAACTTCGCCTCTTCCGGGGTAAGTAGCTTGCGGGGCTTCAAACCGTACGGTTGTTTGTAAATCATTGGGAGAGCCAGAAACAGATGCGATCGCATCCACAGTACCAATGGTGATTGCTGAATTATTGGTGTAGAGGTTCGCGATCGCGTCTCCTGGTATGTTGCTTGCCCGTCCACTAAAGGCAATATTCGGCTGTTGAGTGAGCAAAACTCTCCCGTCGCCTGTGATTAGACCGCCCGCTTGAGGCACGGCTCGAACGTTAGAAAAAGCAACGCTGGGCGTGCCTGCGGTTTTGAGTTGAAAGTTACTGCTAATTGACGCAAAATCAACGCGATCAATCCGAGCAGCGCGAATTGTGCGGACGGTTCCATTCAGAACTGGTTTTTCGAGTTCTCCCTGAAGTTTGAGATCGGCTTGAAATGTTCCCTTAACGGGAACAGGTGAGGTTAGCTTGAGGGTTTTAATCACGTCGTCTGCCGTCGTCGATTGCACCTTAGCAGAGACGTTGTAGCCCTTTTCTGTATCGATCGTGCCATTGGCTAGAGCCGGAACACTACCAAACCGAGAGCGAACATTGTTCAGCGCGATCGTGGTTCCTCGAAACGTCAGTTGCCCTTTTGTATTGACAAACCGTTGCGGTAGCCTTTCAACTTCTAGAGTGACATCATCTAACGTTGCTGTTCCTGAAAGCGATGGATTCTGGTTTGGGCGCAGTTGAGCCGTCAAGTCGCCATCGACGCGACCCGCTTGCAGCGCGACGGGCAGCTTCACCAATCGAGTGATGTCTGTTGCCAGTACACTCCGGGCTTGCAGGCTCAAATCGGTGTGCCTAGACTGAGGGAGCGTCTCTCCTGACAAATCAATTGTGCCGCCTTTCGCGATTTGACCACGGGCATCATACCGAAAGCGCTGATTTTGCTCTGATAGTCGAACCACTCCATCAAGTTGATTGATCGCAATTGCACGTTTGGGAATTCGAGGATCAGGAAAGGGCTGCAAAACAGCATTGCCTTGGCGAATCCGAATCGACTGCAAATCAGTTTTAATCGGACCTGATTCTTCTTGTGTCTTGATGGTTGTGGAAATCCAGGTTCCGTCTTTTGTTTGGTCAACATAAGCATCAGGTTGATCGAGCGTGACGTTCAGTTCCAACGTTCGACTCAACAGCAGTTGCAACAGTGAAAATTCTACCTCGACCGCTTTAGTGGTGAGGCGATCAGCATCGGTAGGCGTTGCCGGAACAGACGACGCTCCAAAGCGGATTCCGGTAAACGAAACTTGCTCAACCTTTCCTAGTGCGACGGGTCTACTTAGCAATTCCGTGAGGTTACGTTGAATTAGAGGAGCTAACTGTTGATGAATCCAGACCCACGCCCACCAAGCGCCCCCTGCAACAGAGAGGAGCAGAATTGTGCTGAGTGCGATCGCGGTGCGACTAGTAAGCAGGCGTAGTAAATAGCGATAGAAGGAAGAGGGGGTTTGCTCAGGAGGGGGGAATTGAGACATCGTTTAAGAGCCTGCGTCTATCATTAGGCAGATCTAACTAACGGTCATACCCTAGCAGGACACGTTCTCATTTATCGTCTACCCATAGACGGCTTTTCAGCTCTATTTAGCATTGACAACATTGCTCTGAGCAACCAGCACTTTATGAAATTAATTTCAGTATCACTGCGACCAGCTTTGCTGTGCTAAGGGCATCGCTCTAGCAGTTCTGCCAGTGTTGCATCTCGATTGACATCAACGATGATCTTTTGCAAATCGCCCTCTTCAGGCACATCTACTTTTATCTTTAGTTCCACCAAACTCGCAACGTTAACGCTGACCTCAAGCTGAACATTCTGAGTCGGAATTTCTCGCGCTCTGATTTGTTGACTCGCCATTTCTATCACATTGAGGGCTTGATCAACTGCCGTTGAGATGGTTTCTTCAGCGATATCGGTTGCCTTCTCTCTTGTTCTCTGTGCAATCTTTCCAGCTTGCTCCTTTCCTGCATCTTGGGTAGAAAGAGCAAGAGTTTTAAGCACTTTCCCTCCTGTAGAAAGAAAGAGAGTTTTAAGCGTTTTCGCTCCTATTGTTTGTAGCAGATTCAAATGCATTGGGCCTTACTGTGTATCCGATGTTGCCATGTAGAATGATTGATATTGCTAATGCAGATGTAAATTATCATTTCCCAATCCCTCTCTCGCTTTGGGAACACTGCACAGCAAATTCTAGAGAACAGTCACAAGGAGCAGCCCTACTGAGATGAGTTGTTTACTAAAAGAGCACGAGTTGCCGCAATAGACGCTGTTCCTAAACCGATAAAGATCCATCGAAACGCGTCTGTCTTTGGAATTCCCATAAAGATAAGCGCTGCGCCAATCATTCCAAATAAATGAGACAAACTTCGTCGCTGACGCCGCTCAGGACTCCAAACGTCTTGCCGTTGATTTTGTAAATTTGCCATAGTAGTCACTTAACCATTTTCTAATTTTGCCTAGCTGATATTAAGCAAGTTATCTCCTAAACCACAGCTAATTTAAGCCAGTTTAAATAGAGTCAACTGCTACCGCCTTTGCGCGCAGTTGTTGATCAAGAAGCATCTTAATGCTTACATCGTAGTGTCAAGGTAAGCTGCACTCATCTAACAAAAGCAGTAATTCAAATAACAATCTATCTGTAAATTAAAGTTGTTTCGGTTAGGCATCGAAGACAAACAAAACAACATGAATCTAACTTTAGTATTAGATTCAATCCTATTGAATTTACTGCTGGCACTACAAAAAACGGTGAATAAAACCTATCGTTCGGATGAGCGTATTTAGGTAGGAGTAAGGCTTACGATGACTATTAGAGTAAAACTCTGAAGGAATTGCCGTTACCCCTCTTTAAACAGATCCTTTAACAAAAAATGGTGAATCAACGTTCTCAGACCTCATCACACATAATCCAGAAAATGGCTTTAGAAGAAGAGCGAATGCGTGAAATTCATCTGCTGTTACAGCATTTGTTTAAGCATGAGGAAACTACACTTCGACTGATTCTAGATGACCTGTATGATGTTGGTTCTAAAAATCTAATTAAGCAAAAAATTCGTTGTCGTCCCATTCGAGGGATAGTAGAGCCGATCGCGAAAATGTCTAAGCCTGTGTTTAGAATTTTTGCGGTTCGGTGGTCTCATAAAAATTGTCCTCAGTTAATTACGCAATGGTTGCGATCGCAAGTTGCGTTTGAAGAAACATTTCAAAAAACAACTATCACTCAAGACGTCACGGTCTCTACTCCAGAGGTGCGAGCAATCAGCGCTGGGCGCACCTCCAAAGAAATCGCGATAACCCCGCACGAGCCGCCTGAACTAGCGACTCAAATCCATCATTATCAACACGAAATTCGACAGTTGCACACACAAGTCAGATGGTTAACAGGAACGTTAGTCAGCGCGATCGCACTATTGGGAGGCTCGCTCCTTTGGGTCAGCTACAATCCTGAGTCAATTGCGTCTCGAATGGCGTTGCCCCTACAACCGATTGCAATTGAAGATACCAATCCTAAGCGCATCCAGCCTTAAAGCAGAGTGCCGTTATCGCGATCATGATCCCTAGCGAACTAGCAAAAAAATTAGAGTAGAAGCGTTCAGGAACCACCATTCCCGAAAGTTTCTACTCTAAACTATGTTCCTTGACTAGAAAATTTGAACTGTACCGTTGCACTACGGACTCATTACAGGTTCATTAAAAATCCAAGTACTCCCTGTCCGGTGAACGCTTCTAAGACGAGCAAAGAAACAAACCCAATCATGGCAAGGCGACCGTTGAGCAATTCGGCTTTCGGCGTGAACCCAAACTGAGGTTGGTCGGTCACGTACATGCGTGGCTCGATCGCGAAGTTATTTAGCTTGCCTTGCTCATCTATGATTGCGCCGCTTTTCATGGGTTGCTCCAACGTTTTCTTAATTTCTTTACATAGCTTAAGATATTTATTGAGTTTTGTAAAGAAGAATGTTAGGTTTTGTTACTCACTCGTGTTCAACAACAAATACATTGGCATAAAGGTTCGCAACGATTTGCTGCCCCTGCTGCGTTAAGTTGAGATAATGCAAGGCATCTTGAATGTAGGGATGAACGCCGTTCCAGAAGAATTTTGGATAGTTTTTACGAAGATCAGACGGGTTCTGATAGCCAAGAGCCTGGTTTACCCCTGTTTCTTCAAATTCATAATACAGAGCAGTGATTTTCTTGAGATACCGTGAGTCGCTCAACTGTCCGATCAAATCAGCGGCTCGCACGAGTCCAGGGTAGTACACCGTATCTTTGTGATCTTCCGCCTTGGGGACAGGAAAGCGCGTGAGTTCAATGTTGCGTTTGATCGTCTGAGCATCAATCAAGGCGTGATCTTTGAAGCGATCGTCGATGAACAACTTGCCGCGATCGACATGATAGGGCGTCAAACTAGCGTCACTGGCACCCAAGGGGAGCGTTACTCGGCCTCCATTAATTCCGGTGGCGTAAAAGCCATCGCGATCGCTGCGGCAAACCCCTTTGACATAGCCAATGTCATGACACGTCAACGAAATAATGAAGTGCAACCAATCTTCACAGGACACGCCGCCATCTCGAATGTGTCTGCCCCGCAGAATTTCCTGCCCAACTAATGTAACTAGAATTGTGTGTTCGACATCATGGTAGAGCGCATCGCTATTGGCGATATTTTCCAGCGCCATGTTGCCCGCCCAAGCCAGGATATCAGCGTAGTTCGATTTGTAGTTGCCATATGTCCGCCGATAACCTGCTTGAAGCTGCTGCACAAAGGCATCAATCAGAAGTTCGATCGCACTAAACATAAAAAGTAATTCGTAATTGAATGAGTCAGACGTTTTTGAGCAGATGTCTAAACGCTCTACAAACTAGAGTCAGCTTAGTTTGCCCAAAGCAGTCGGGTTGCCTCTGATCTCTCTTCAACTACGAACTTCTCAACTACGAACTTCAACTCCGAATGACAACCTACGAATTCATATCGTCTAGTAGTCCAATCTCGGCTTCGGTAAATCTGACTTGTGTCGCTGTCACTGAGTCCGCAATGCTTCCGGGTTTACTCGCTCCCGGAATCGGAATAATGCTAGATGATTTTGACAGCATCCAGGCGAGAACGAGGCTATAAACAGAAATGCCTTTATCACGGGCAAGATTCGCAACCGCTTCTACGCTACTTAGCTGCTGCACTCGCCTACTTCCACCGAGCGGACTCCACGGCAAAAAGCTCAGCCCTTCTGCTTCGCAATAGTTCAGCACACCGTCAAACTCAGGATCACGATGCCACGGATTATATTGATTCTGCACCGAAACTACGTCAACGACTTCTCGCGCTTGCTTAATCTGATCGACCGAGAAGTTGGAGACGCCGACATAGCGAATGAGTCCTTCTGCAACAGCTTCTTTAACAGGCTGAAGAGACTCTGCGATCGTATAGTTTGGATCAGGCGCATGGTACTGCCAGAGATCGATCGGCTTTTTGCCACCCAGCGCCTCAAAACTTTCTCGAATTGTTTGACGTAAATGATCCGGATTACCGTTGCGTGCCCAAGTGCCGTTGGGCCGCATTAAACCTCCCTTTGTCGCCACCATAACCCGGCTCAAATCTCCTGAGTATTTTTGCAGCGCTTTCCCAATCAGGCGTTCGTTATGGTGTTTGTCTGATTCATCCATGCAGTAAGAATCGGCGGTATCGATCAACGTGACGCCCAAATCCAAGGCTTTATGAATAGTTGCGATCGCTTGGTCTTCGGGAGGCCTGCTGCTAATGGACATTGGCATTGCGCCTAATCCAATCGAGAAAACCATCTTTCCGGTTTTGCCGAGTTCTCGTAAAGTCGGCGTTTGAACAGTTTCTTGAGTTCCCATCGTGCGACCTCTAGATAATCTCTCCAGTAAAAAAGGAGAATTGCGATCGCCACTTCATACTTAAGTTAGAGATTGGATAGAGATTGGTTCTACGTTACGTTCTTTTATGGATTGTTATCTCGGTATCGATTTTGGAACTTCTGGCGCACGGGCGATCGCCATCACTGCTGATCAAGAAATTCAAGCTCAGGTGAGCAATCGCTTTGCAGATTCTGCACGACAAAATTTAGCAGACCATTGGCAAAGTGTCCTGTTTAAGTTGCTGGCACAACTCCCCCAAACCGTGCGATCGCGTCTCCAAGGAATTGCCATTAACGGAACCTCAGCCACCGTTCTGCTGTGCGATCGCAAGGGGCAACCTATCACAGAACCACTGCTGTATCACGACGATCGCGGCAAGCAAGTTCTCGATCGCGTTGCCACGATCGCCCCTCCAGATCACACAGTTCTGAGTGCGACCTCTAGCTTGGCAAAACTAGTTTGGTGGCGTCAGTATTTAGACAACTTTAATGCAGCCCACTATTTCTTACACCAAGCGGACTGGTTAGCCTTTTTACTACACGGACAACTTGGCATCAGCGACTATCACAACAGCCTGAAACTGGGATACGACGTAGAGAAGTTACGCTATCCCGATTGGTTAGATCTGCCAATGCTGCCGGAGGTAGTGGAACCAGGAAAAGCGATCGCGCCCATTCTTCCCGATATCGCGAATCAGTTCAGCATTCCTCACAGTTGCTGCATTCATGCGGGAACCACCGATAGCATTGCGGCATTTCTAGCCAGTCAAGCCACAACGCCTGGAGACGCAGTTACGTCGCTTGGCTCGACGCTTGTTTTGAAGCTACTGAGTCAGACCCGTCTCGAAAATAAACATCACGGCATCTACAGCCATCGTTTGGGAAATCTTTGGCTGGTGGGCGGCGCGTCCAACACAGGCGGAGCCGTACTAAAACACTTTTTCTCAGACGAAGAAATTTTAGAACTAAGTGGGCAAATTTCACCTCAACCAGAGAGTCCATTAGACTACTACCCGCTACTAAAGCCGGGAGAGCGGTTTCCAATCAACGATCCACAGCTGTTACCGAGACTAGAACCCCATCCTAGCGATCGTGTCAAGTTTTTGCACGGTTTATTACAAAGCATCGCTCGCATTGAGATGCAGGGCTACACCCTGCTAGAATCTTTGGGCGCGACCCCGCTACGGCAAATTTTTACGGCTGGAGGAGGAGCGCAGAACTCAACTTGGACTGCCATTCGCGCTTATCAGTGTCGTGTTCCCGTTCAGACCGCATCTCAGACAGAAGCCGCGTTTGGAACTGCTTTACTCATCCTGCCTCAGCGTGACTCAATAAGCCATGATGAGGGAAGGAGAGATCAGCGTCTCGGAGGGAATACTGAGAGAAGCTGAGGAGAATTCACTCTACCGACTACAACAGCCATGTGGCGAAAGCTGAAAAACGTCTTTCTCAGTTTGAGAACCTATTCCGATATGAGCCCTGATTTGGGCTTAAGGCGACAGATCGATCAGACCCTACGATCGCGCTCCCCTCGAAGTTTTGAGGAGTGGTATACCTGCTTTTGGAGGCGGCTGGGTGTGTCAAAAGATGTTGCCGCCTTCGTCTATGATCAGATGGAAGAGTATTCCGGGTTGCCGTTTTCGCAAGTTTTGCCGAGCGATCAACTCTCTAGCGATCTTCACTTATCGTTAGTGTGCTGGTTCGATTGGGAATGCACGCTATGCGACGACTTCCGCGATCGCTTTGGCATAGACATTCACGATTGCTTTGATCCTTATGCTCTTTCTACCGTCAAAGATCTGGTTGTCTTTCTAAATCAACAAGTCATTCGGGTAAATTATTCTCAGTCATAATTTACTCTCTCAGCAAATGACGTATCCCAGAGATTTGATCGGTTACGGACGCGATTCGTTTGACCCGCGCTGGAAAGATCAGGCGCGAATTGCCGTTCAGTTTGTGATCAACTACGAAGAAGGCGGCGAAGCCTGCACGCTTCATGGCGATCAAGCGTCAGAAGCATTTCTTTCAGAGATTGTGGGCGCAGAACCGCTTCTAGGCATGCGTCACATGAATATGGAGTCGTGTTACGAGTACGGTAGCCGCGCTGGGTTTTGGCGATTGCATCGGCTGTTTACCGAGCGAGGAATTCCAGTCACGGTTTACGGTGTTGCTATGGCGCTAGAACGCCATCCAGAAGCGGTTGCAGCAATGCTCGAAGCCCAATGGGAAATCGCTAGTCACGGTTATCGCTGGATTGACTATAAATACTTTTCAGCCGAAGCAGAGCGATCGCATTTGCGGAGCGCGATCAATATTCACACGCGGGTCACGGGCAGCCGTCCTCTAGGTTGGTATACCGGACGCAATAGCCAGCACACGCGTCAACTGGTGATCGAGGAAGGCGGCTTTCTTTACGATTCAGACAGCTATGCCGATGATTTGCCCTATTGGACTCATGACTTTGGCAAACCCCATCTCGTGATTCCTTACACGTTAGATAACAATGACATGCGGTTCGCCACCAATCAGGGCTTCAACTCTGGTGATCAGTTTTTTGCCTACCTACGGGATGCCTTTGATCTACTGTACGCGGAGGGCGAGACGGCTCCAAAAATGATGAGTGTGGGGCTGCACTGTCGATTAGCCGGAAGACCTGGACGGGCAGCCGCGTTAGCACGATTTTTAGACTATGTGCAGCAGCGCGATCGCGTCTGGTTATGCCGTCGCATTGACATTGCTCACCACTGGCATGAAATGTTTAGCCACCCATCCTGCTAGAGCAAGAGAATGCAAATAAACATTATTTTTCCTCATTGTTTATAGCAGTTTGTTGTCTAGCAACCCGCGATTCCTAAGGAGTTGCGCCTTCCGCTAATCGCACAATTATATTCATCGTTCCTTCAAAAAGAGATTTATTTCATCCATTTTTCAACCTCTCCTGAAACACAGTGGGCGAATTGTGGAAGAAATGCCAAAATGATCGGATATCTTTCTTAAAGAACCTAATGGTATTTAACTCCGACAGCGCGAATTTTCTTCATAACAATGTAGATGCAGCAGATGCAAACGCCCTATTGCGGTATCTCCAGCATCAGCCACCAGAAGTTTTAGAACGGGTGGCTCGCTCAGTTAGCCCTCAAGTAAAGCAAATTATTTCCCACAATGTGCAAGGGTTAGTGGGCGTTTTGCCCGCAGAAGGATTTAGCGTCAAAATTAGCACCGATCGCGAAAACCTCGCTGGGTTGCTCGCCTCTGCAATGCTAACTGGCTACTTTCTCCGTCAGATGGAGCAGCGTATGGAGTTAGATGGCTCTATCGATGAGGATCTCTAAATTTTATTTCAAGTCGATGTAGCTCATCTCAAATCGATGTAGCTCATGGTGTATCTCATTTAGTGGGATAAGCTCCCGGACGGACTTGAACGGTTTGAATTTGATTGTTCCGTTTGACTTCGACTTCCAATGCGGTCCCGATATTGCTGGCTTCTACACGAGCTTGGACATCAGAAGCCGTTTGAACAGCCGTTCCGCCAATTTTTTGAATGATGTCGCCGGGTCGTAAACCCCCTTGGGCGGCTGGAGAGTTCTCAGCCACTCTGGCTACTAGAACGCCGCGATCTTGATTGACTTTTACATCTGATGCTGACTCTCGCTCTAGCTCTTTGCGGAGGCTTGGCGTCAGGTCAACCATCTGAATTCCTAAGAACGGATGCTCAACCCGCCCTTTGCTAAAGAGTTGCTCGAACGCTCGCTGCGCTGTTTCGATCGGAATGGCAAACCCTAATCCTTGAGCATCCGCCCGAATTGCGGTATTGATGCCAATGACTTCGCCGCGATCGTTCAGCAAGGGGCCACCCGAATTGCCCGGATTAATGGCTGCATCGGTTTGAATAAAGCTGACTCGCTTATCGGGCACGCCGACTTGACTGCTGGAGCGATTTTTGGCACTGATAATGCCTGCTGTCACGGTGTTATCGAGTCCGAGCGGATTACCAATCGCGATCGCCCACTGCCCCGGGCTAACGGTTGCTGATTTACCCAATACCACCGTGGGTAAACTGCTCGACTCGATTTTAATGGCGGCAACATCGGTTACGGGGTCGATTCCGAGGACTTTTCCGGTAAACGAGCGCCCATCTTTTAGCGTCACTTCGACCGTATCTGCCCCTTCTACCACGTGGGCATTGGTGACGAGCCGACCATCTGCCGTCAAGATGAATCCTGAGCCTGTACCCCGTTCTACCCGATCTTCGGGAGCGGGTAGCTGCTCTCCAAAAAATCGCTTAAACACAGGATTGCGGAATGCTTCTGGGGCGTCGCTGACAACTCGGCGGGTGGCGTTGATGCGTACCACAGCGGGTCCTACGCGATCGACGGCATTAGAAATAAAGGTGGCGTCTGTGGCCTGGTTGCCTGCGACGGAGACCGGACTTGAGGGCGCAAGCTGAAAGGTTAATGGCTGCTTTGCGGTGCGATCGCTAAGATAGCTATTAGCAACTAACCCCGCTCCACCTCCGACCGCTAAAAGAGAAACACCGAGCGCTAACTGCTTGAAAGACAGCATCATATCCTAACCGCTTCTATTCGTTCTTAAATCCTAATCTAAGCCAAGCCGTACCGACCGCTTGAGCCGGGTATAGCTGGTCTAAAAACTCCCATCTGCTCCTTCTTGTACCGTTCACGTTTTGAGATACACTTCTTTACAAGACAATTAACTCAAGAATTCAGATTCGTCAATCACGAGTGTTATGGCAAACTATCGATCTATTTTGGCTTCAGTTCTAGCGATCGTCGCCGTTCTGTTTATTTGTTTTAGCGATCCGGCAGCGGCAAAGACGATTAAGAAACTGACGTACACCCCTCAGCAACTTGAAGAGATTCAAACCTCGATGAGCGACGTGACCGAGATGCGCGATCGCTTTCCTGAACTCAAGACGCTCATCGATCAGAAAGATGACATTTTTACTCGTAATTTCATTCACGGCCCATTGGGGGAACTGCGAGTTAAGCTGAGCAGTGTTGCGCGGAATTTGTTACCAGATGCTCAGAAACAAGCGCGCCAGCTTGCCAAGGATATCGCGAATGATCTCGTCAGAATTGACCAAGCGGCATCGACGAGAGATTTTACGTTGGCGTCTCGCTACTACAATGAAATGCTGAAAGATTTGGATACGTTTGAGCAGTTGTTGCCCAAGAGTTAAATTGTGACTGGGGTGTAGGGTATGGGGACATATCCTGCATCTCTTTTAAACTATGGCGAAAGTAACGATCGCGGGATGTGGCATTGTTGGCGCTACGATCGCATATGAGTTGAGCAAATCAGACTTAGACGTGACGGTTGTGGATCAGCAGCCTGCACCTGTTGAACCCGATTTGAGTGTTTGTCCAAGCGCTACAGGGGCGGCACTCGGCGTGTTGATGGGCGCGATTAGCAAGAAAGAAAAGGGCAATAACTTACGGATGCGGCTAGCTGGCATCCAGTATTACGAACGGACGGTTCCAGAGTTGGAAGCGCTGACTGGACTAGCGATTCCGTTTAACCGTCAAGGTATTGTGATGCTCCAGTTTGAGTCGGATTTGTCAGTTTGGGAGCGGTTGGTCGGGATTCGAGAGCAACAAGGGTGGACGCTGGAGATTTGGCAGCGCGATCGCTTGCAGCAACAGTTCCCGTTTCTCAATCTTGATCAGGTTTCGGCAGCCGTTTATTCTCCCCACGATCGTCAAGTGAATCCTGTTGCGTTGACTCGCGCGCTCATCAAGGCAGCGAAACTCAATGGAGCAACGTTCAAGTTTAATACGAGCGTTAGGGGCGCAACGGATCAAAGCGTGCAGACCTCAAACGGAGATATTGCCAGCGATTACTTCATTGTTTCGGCGGGATTGGGATCTACGGCGCTAACCGCTGCGTTAGCAACTCCGGTTGATATTCGACCTGTGCTGGGTCAAGCGATTGAGATTCGATTGAAAGAACCGCTCTGCGCTAATTGCACCTTGCCCGTGATCAGCGGAAATGATGTTCACCTTGTTCCATTGAGCGAGACGGAGTATTGGATCGGCGCGACGGTAGAATTTCCAACAGAAGCAGGCTTGTCCTTACCGCCAGATGGCGCGATGTTTGAGGCTGTGATGGATCAAGCGATCGCATTTTGTCCTGCGATCGCTCAAGCTGAGACAATTCGCACATGGTACGGGGTGCGTCCTCGTCCTCAGGGTCGGCCTGCTCCAATCATTGAGACGCTTCCAGGTCATCCCCACATTTTGTTGGCAACAGGACACTATCGAAATGGAGTACTGCTTGCTCCTGCTACAGCCGCAAAGGTCAGAGAGACAATTTTGGGGAGTTGAAGCCGAAGGCTCGGGTTCTGAGCCTGAAGTTCCGCCTTCCGAGCTTGAAGCATGAGGATCCGAAGGCGAAGTTCCGCGTTCTGAGCCTGGAGTTCCGCGTTCTAGGCTTGAAGCATAAGGCTCGGAAAGCGAAGTTCCGTGCTCTGAGCTTGAAGCATGAGGATCCGAAGGCGAAGTTCCGCGTTCTGAGCCTGGAGTTC
>NZ_JCACKG010000232.1:39984-57053 GCF_059505265.1 Myxacorys chilensis
CGTCTTCTGAGCCTGAAACGTGAGGATCTGAAGGCGGAACTTCAGCATCTAAAGCTGAGACTCCAAGCAACTCCGAAACCTCTTACAGTGGGATGTTCTCATGGCGTTCTGAATTCTCCGACAGTAGTTCTTGGATGACCGAAGAGCTGCGATGGCACAACACTGAACTTTTACACTTGACAAAAAGCTCTCATTTTGAGAGTGTTATATAACAACTTATCAACTTATAACCAGAGGTTAAAAGATGATTCCAAAAATTTTAGAAGTCAGTTATGCATTTAATTACAGACCGAAATCTGCGGGCAGAAGCTGAGCAATATCCCAATGTCAAGAACCAAGTAGAGACGTGGATCTCAGTTGTCAGAAAAGCGGCATGGCAGAATTTAGAAGAGGTTCGCAGAATCTACAAGGATGCTGAAGCGGTTGGCAACTTTACCGTCTTCAACATTAAAGGTAATGACTACCGATTAATTGTCAGCATTAACTACGAAAACCAAATGATTTATTACAAATACTTCTTAACTCATAGCGAATATGACAGAGACAAATGGAAAAATGGCCCTCACTTTTGATAAGGATGCATACCGCAATTTGCTTGCTGAGGTGACTCCCAAAGTCATTGAGACAGAAGAGGAGTACGAGCAGGCGTTAGCAATCGCAGAACGCCTTTTCTTTGCAAAAAACTGCACTCCCGAAGAACGAGCGTTGCTCAAATTAATCGTGATGTTAATTGAGGTGTATGAAACTGAGAATTATCCGATGGATAAACCTGAACCGCATGAAATTCTTCAGCACATTTTAGAATCAAGCGGAACGCGTCAAGTTGATTTAGTTGGCATTGTTGGATCAAGTGGAGTGGTTTCTGAAATCGTGAATGGAAAACGATCGATCAGCAAAGCGCAAGCTAAAGCATTGGGTGAGTTTTTTCATGTCTCACCCAGTTTATTTATTTAGCCTTGAATTGCTTCGGCTGAGTAGCATTCCGAGGTTTAGCATTCGCCTGAGTCGCCGCTTTTGCGATCGCCCAATTACCCGACTCGCACTTTAGTAGACGATTCAGCGTCGCGATCGCGCTCTGATCTTTAGAGCTTTTCACCCGATACTCCATCGCTACATTAATCAGTTCCATCGAAAGCCGCGTGATAAACGCCTGATCTTCCTGCGATTTCACCGTTCCTTCTTTCAGAGACTTGACGTTGCCAGTCAGCGATCGCCCCAAATCAAATCCATACTTCTGACTGATCGCATTAATTACATAGCGCTGTTCAGGACGCGCAATCTTTGCAAGAGGCGCGATCGGCTGCGTCAATAGTTTTTCTCGCAGAGTTCGATTCGTCACTTGCTCTTGCAGCCACGCTTCAGAAGTTGAAATCGGTAGATCAGTCGTTTGCTCATCCACTTTGGCAAAGGCGTGAGCTTCGGCATACGATACGCGACCATCTTTGTTGTAATCGGCAGACGCGACGGATTTTCCAGTGCGATCGCGCCCACTCAATCCTGCAAAAAAGCTTGAACTATAATCCCGATAATCCGCCTCGTTTACTTCAGGTGTACATCCGACCGAAGGTTGAGTCTTAATCGTGGCAAAAAATCCGCAGCGCGTCTGAAGCGCAACACCACGATTAGGATCACCCGCTTTGTAGATCAAATTGGCAAACGAACCGGAATAGCACTGAGACATCATCGTGACAAACGGCAAGTTCTGAGGCAATTGATCGAGCAGTTGCGTAAAATCTTGCACTGACAACGCCTCATCTTTCCATAGCATCAACTGATTGTTGTTATGGTTTGATTCGTTCAACACACCATGACCTGTGAAGTAGAAAAAGATAGGCGACGGTTGCTTGCCAGCTTCGCGCATCCAGGGCCTCAGGTTGTCATAGGTTGAAGCCCCCTGCAAATTTGGAATGTTAGGTGACTTAAATTTCTCGCGATCGGAATCGATATACCGAACGGTTTTCTCTCCACTCGTGCCGTTAGCGAAAAAGATGGGGGGGATTGAAAATCCCATTTTCTTCAAGGTTCGCTGAAAGTACAGCACATTCTTCTCAAGGGCAATCTCATTGTACGAAGCCGCACCTCCGCCCCCAAACACGCCGAACGTTTGAGAAGCGTCTTTCTGAAAAGCGAAAGCGTTTTTTTGAGAAGCGCTTTTCTGACAAGTCTTCTCCGCGTGCGAAACAGATTGAACGCGATTAGGATGGCGTTCAGATTGATAGTGTATGAATTGAGATGCTAATGTTGCGCCTACCGCACCCAAAAAAAGTGCCCACTTTTGCATAAGTTGTAACCATTGTGCCGGGTTAAGAGCAATTGTACCCAAGCTATAGCAGACGGATACCGTTCGTTAGCCCTTGACAGACGCGAGTGAGAAAATTGAGGTTGAGCGTCTCAATGCGATCGCTCGGTTTGTGATAATTTGGATTCCTCATATTCGCGGTATCTGTCACCATAATGGCTCGGTAGCCCCGATCCCAAAAAGCCGCATGATCGCCGCGTCGAGCATCGGGTAAAAGCTGACCTTTCATGCCCGCAGGCAGCCATTCTGCACTAATGCCGCCCTGACGAATCGTGCGACTGAGCCGGATTAAATCAGGAATGGTTGGCAAGTTGCCAATCAGTGCAATGAAATTTCCTTCTGTTGAATAGAAGCGCTCCAATCCAGCTGGATAGTTTTGCGAATTGGGTTCTGAGGTAGCGTAACCGAGCATTTCCAATGCGATCATCAGTCGAAGCGGTTCGCCATGTAGAGTCTTTGCATACTGCACATTGCCGAACGTATCCGATTGGGTATAAATCTCTTCCATATCGAACGCGACTAATCGAATCGGCGATCGCGCAGGTTGCTCATGAAATGCTTTCGCCATTTCTAGTAAAACTGCTACTCCCGTCGCGTTGTCATCCGCTCCAGGAGAACCTGGCACAGCATCATAATGAGCGCCAATCAGAATCGGCAGACGCTTTTGATCCTTAGCAGCCGGAAGATTCAGAATGAGATTAGTATGCGTTCTGCCATTTACCTTAAAGTCATGAGACTGAACGCTGCCCCACTGCTCAAAGTGCTGACGAATATATTGCTGAACGTAGAAATGTCCTTGCGTTGCAAAATAGGGGTCGCGATAGCGAACTAATTCACTCAAATGCGACTCTAGCCTTTCTTCTAACATTACCTTTCCTAATCTTCATAGCGTAATCTTCCGACACGGCTAAATTCGCGAATGTTGTGGGTGACCAGGATGAGATTGTGCGAGATTGCAACAGCGGCGATCAGAAGATCATTTGGACCGATCGGAGTTCCAAGAGACTCTAGTTGTACTCGAATTTGTCCATAAGTTTCAGCCGCTCTACCATCGAAGGGCAAGCTCACAAAATCGCCGAAGAAAGTTTGGTATAGCTCTAAATTACTACTGCGACGAGAACTTTTATAAACACCATAGTAGAGTTCAGCCTTGACAACATCACAGAGAGAAATATTTTGACGACCCACTTCAGCAAATTTATCTGCAATAGATTGGCTCCGCCCTGTAATGTATTGAATACAAGTATTGGTGTCTAATAAGTACATCTACATCAAATCCCAATCTCGCTGTTCGTAATCTCCCTGCTCTCCTCTCTCTAAAGGTTCTCCCTCCCACTTTCCAAACGTTTTTTCAAAAAAACCAGGCGACCATCCGAACTCTTCTGGTGTTTTTTGAGAAGGCTCGACAACAGGGGTCACCATGACCGTAACTTCTACTGACTGATCTTTCATTGAGGTGGGAATATCAAGATGCAAGACGCCATCAGAGCCAACGCGAGATCGAACTTTGATTTCAGAGGTAGCCGCTTCTGATTGAATGATTTCAGACATATCGCCTCCATTAGTTTCAGTGAAGCTGCTTCTATTGTGACTTGAGAACTCTGCTAGACAAATTCTCCTTTTGCTACCAAGATAACTCTGCCACCTACAAACACTCGAATTTCCTCCTGCTCTTTCTGCGCATTCAGCAGCAGCAACGATGGTCTTCCCATCTCGTAGCCTTGCTCCACTCGAATATCGATTTCTGGCGTTCCAAAATACTCGTGTTGCACTAAATATCCTGCAAGACACCCGTTTGCGCTTCCGGTGGCCGGATCTTCAGCCACGCCTAAACCATCGGCAAAGACACGCACACTTAAGTCATTCTCAGAATGATTGGTTTCAGGGCAAAAAATTAGAATCGCTTTGGCCTGAGTCGTTTCGATCAGCTTGAAAAACCGTTCTTTGTTAACTCTGGCTTGCTGGAGAGCCGTATGCGTTTTGAGCGGCGCAATGATGAAGGGAACTCCGGTTGAAACTTCTGCGATCGGGAAGCGATCGTCCAGTTGCGATGCCTCAAGATTCAAAATTTCAGCAATCTCGGTTAGCTCAAATCGTTGTCTAAAGGCTGGAGAATTTTGGCGCATCCACAGAACATCAGGGCGCTGATCGTGATAGCTGATTGTCACGGGAATCTGCCCCACTTGAAGATTTAAGGTGATGGCGTCGATCGCGCGTCCCATTACTTCCTGTTGCAGGACAAAAACAGTGCCTAGGGTCGGGTGTCCTGCGAAAGGAAGCTCCTGTTTCGGAGTAAAGATGCGAACAGGGAATCCGCCCTCCTGCGGCTCCTCAGAAACAATAAACGTCGTCTCCGAATAATTTATCTCATTAGCGATTTGCTGCATTTGTTCAGAAGAAAGCTCCGTCGCTTGCCGAAACACCGCTAACTGATTCCCGGCGTACTTCTGTTCTGCAAAGACATCAACAATATAAAAGGGCAACCCCATGACGCTACTCGCTACCAGTAAAAAATTATTTCTAATTCTTCCATAGTGCTGATCCCCAAATTCTATATCTGAGCTAGAAAGCCAGAATTACTCGCTTTATGCAAAGAAAACTTACCTTCTAGAGATAGATCTTTTGGTTTTACAAAAACTTTATAATTGCCCCTGGCAAAACTGTATTGATGTTTACAATTTTATTAGCTGTGTCATGTTGATCCTTGGACTCGTTTGGGTCGCCTCTTGGTTTGGCGGCATTTCTTCCTTAAGCGGAAAGCTGCTAGAAGCACCCCAGTACTGGTCTACTGTGCTTTCTAGTAACACGCTTTCTAGTAACACGCTTTCTAGCGCGGCAACTAGCTCTATCAAACTGCAAAGGATTGCAGTATCTCAGGATGCTTCACTGTCCAGTCATTCACCTCTCAAGATTGTTTCTGTCAAGACTGTTTTAGGCTCTATCTCAGATTCGGTTCGCTTCAACTTCGCCGCATCTGACAGAAAAAATCAAATTCAAGCCACCAATTCGTCTTTTGATGATCCAGACGGCTGGCTCGAAACTGTTGAAGACCTGTTAGTCAACGCGGTGTTCGATCCAGCGTCTGAGGTTAATGCGGCTTCTCCCGTGCCTCTCTCCTCTGGCAAAGCTTCAGAATCTGAGGCCGCGATCGCAACTGAGCAGGCGTCTGAGACTTCGATGGAGGATTGGCTAAAGGCAGCAGAAAATTTGCTGCTGGGGTTTCCTAGTTTAGCTACCGAGGTGGAAGACGACTACTCTTCAGTTTCAGTCATTGAAGTAGGATATGACGATAAAATTTTGAGTCCTAACCCGGAGGCACAGAGCCAACCGTTTCTAAAATGCGCTACGTCGCCACAAAGTAACCCCTCAGAGCCATCCGCACTGAGGGGTTTTCAAGTTTGGGTGCAAGATTGTCTCGTGGCGATCGTTCCCAAACGTCAGGTAGCAGACGCGATCGCAACTGCTGTCACCCCACTTGTAGAAATGACCGACATCAATCCCGCTGATCTACAGCCTGCGGTGATCGATGGGAAAGCGGTTGGGAAATTTGGCGATCGCACGCTATTCACGATTGATCAATCTTTAGCCGATCAGATCGGGCGTCCGGCGGAACTGATTGCGATCGACTGGATCAACAATATTCGCATCTCGCTGGGACATGCGCCGCTGCCCCTAGCCGAGGCGCAAGTGAAGATGCACCAACTCCAGCCCACCAACGCGAGTATCGATGGCAAAGCCTCTTGGTACGGACCTTATTTTCACGGACGACAAACAGCAACCGGAGAAATTTTTGATCAAAATGCTTTGACTGCTGCCCATCGCTCATTACCCTTTGGAACCTACCTCAAAGTAACCAATCAACTCAACGGCAAAAGCGTTGTGGTGCGAGTGAACGATCGAGGCCCTTATTTTGATGAGGATGAACGGGTGATCGACCTATCCAATCGAGCCGCGCTGTGTATTAGTAGCGATGATCATGGAGTCGTGCCGATCGAAGCAGTGGTGCTACAACAAAGTCCTGCTTCAAACACCGCTTCTAAAAAAGGAACTCAGGTTTCCTTATCTCCCAATCGCGCTATTGGTTACTAGCCGCTTTTAGGCTCGGGTGCTGCAAAATGATTTGGCGGTTCGGCGCAGTCTTTATCCATCCTTCTTGCCGGAGTTGACCAAACAGGCGAGTGACGGTGACGCGGGTTGTGCCGATCGCATTGGCAATTTGCTGATGCGTCAGTCTGATATTGAGCCGAACCCCTTCAGCTCCAGGTTGCCCGACTTCATGCTGAAGCAGCAGCAGGAATTGTTTGAGGCGTTCTTCCACGCGGCGGTAGCCTGCTAAGGCAAGAAAAGCTTCGGTTTGCTGGAGCCGTCGTCCCAAATGTCTAAAAATCCCTTGACTCAATGCAGGGGATTTTTCAATTTCAGCCAAGGTCAGACACATCAAATCGGCATCTGATAGCGCGATCGCATGATATGGAAAAATCCCAGTTAACGGTAGCCCAAATGGCATAGATGCCGTCACCACAGCCAACAACGCTTCATCTCCCGTCGGATAGAGCGTGTTCAGCGACACAATGCCTCGGCAGACAATCCACACCTCATCGGCACGCATTTGGATGGGTTGACCACTGCGAAAGGGTTGTAGGCTCCGCTCTCGATAAAGCTGCTCCAGTAATTGACGAAGATCGGGGGGGCTAGTCAAACTGGATGTGAAGGATTGGATCATGGAGGACCTTCCGTAATCAGGTTCCACCCAATACTGTAAAAGCTAGACTTCAAGACAAGGTAATCGACAGGTTAACGTTAGAAGTGATTTTTGATTTTCTGTTCTCTCGCGCTCAGAGCTTGCTGCCTCTTCCTGCGATTACAATAATTGAAAGGCGGATCAGGAAGGGAGTGACGTGACTCAGGATAAACCAAATTCTGGCAGCAGCGGCAAGCGCGCGCCTTATCAGAAGGTGGCGGGTTCCAATTACTACACGCTTTTGGGGTTACATCCGGCGGCGTCGGTGCGAGAGATCCGGCAGACTTACCGAGAGTTGAGCAAACTCTACCACCCAGACACAACGGCGTTACCAAGCGCGATCGCCACCGAGAAATTTCAGCGAATTAATGAAGCTTATGCCACTCTGAGCAATCCCGATCGCAGAACAGCTTACGATCAGAAGATAGGCTATTCCCATGTTGTCGTCGCTCAACCTTTACCAACTCTAAACAAGCCCCAGCCGAGTTCATCAGCCTATTTAGATCCAACCGATCGCCCCCTCTCGGCAGGAGAAATTTTTGCGCTGTTTATCTTGGGTCTAACGTTTGTGGCCTGTTTAGTATTGGCGGTGACGATCGGTTTAACAAGGGGCGAAGCAGCGTTTAAGCCGTTGGTTGCTCAAGATCCGGTGATTCAAGAAGCGTTTGAAATATTGCAGCCTCCTCCAGACAGTCGCGGGGAACCAAAATTAGAAAGGTTCTCTCCGTTAATAGAAACACCAGTAATAGAAACACCAATTAATCTGACCCCCAGTTCAGCCACTGCGACTGACCCGGCAAGGGCAACCTTTGAAGGTGAAGAAGACACTCCGCAACCTCCAGAGATTGCTCCTATAGAATTTGAGGCCGTCACCAAATCTAACGATCAGTCAAATGTAATAATTGAATCTAGTCGTTCACTATCCCATTCTTAGCAGCTTATCCCTTACTCTATGACTCTTCCCTCAGCTGATACTCCCCTTTACAATCATCCTCTCCCTCAGATTGAATCTTGGCTGACAGATCAAGGTTGTCAGCAAGATTCAGATGAACTTCATTGCTGGACAATAGAGCGTTCAAAGTGGCAAGCAGAACTCTGCTTGGATGTAGATCAATTGACAGTTCGCTATCTCAACGTCGAAGGTCGGGACTTGCAGCGATCGTTCAAATATTCGCTCTCCCGCCAAGACCTCGAAGACGCCATCTTTGGGGGGCCTTAGGACTCTAGACAAGTCTGTATCAGGCTTTACCAACTTTTCCAAAGCGTCGCTCACGGCCTTGATACGACGCTAGAGCTTGATGAAACTCATGCCGATCAAAGTCAGGCCAGAGGGTATCTGTGACGTAGAGTTCGGCATAGGCCGCCTGCCACAGCAGAAAATTGCTCAGGCGCATCTCACCACTCGTCCGGATCAGCAAGTCCGGATCGCAGACTCCAGCCGTGTAAAGATGTCGATCGAACAGACTTTCATCAATGTCATCTGGTTGAATTAAGCCTTGTTGAATTTGAGCGGCGATCGCACGACACGCCCGCACAATTTCTTGCCTTCCACCGTAATTGGTCGCGACTGAGAACGTGATGCCCTGGTTGTCTTTTGTTTCCAACATCGATCGCTCAATTTCTGCCTGCAAACTCGTGGGCAGCGCATCTAAGTTGCCCACAAAGCGAATGCGGACGTTTTCTTCTTTCATTTCGCGCAACTCTTGGCGCAGTACCCGCTCAAACAGCGTCATCAAAAAATCGACTTCTTCGAGCGGTCTACCCCAATTTTCGGTCGAAAAGGCATATGCTGTCAGCGCTTGAACGCCCCAATCGCGGCAGCAGCGCAGCAGATCTTTTAGCGTATCCACCCCACGTCGATGTCCTATGATACGCGGAAGACCTTGGCGCTTTGCCCAGCGTCCATTTCCATCCATAATCACAGCAACATGTTTAGGCAAGCGATCGCGATGCAAATCAGTCGGTAATTCTTGTAAAGTCGAGGGCTTCGCAGTCATTGTTTTCGAGCAACCGAGGGTGAGTAGTCAAGCCGTTCGAACAATCGAACATCAACAGAAACGGGAATTTAGAACTCTGAATCACCAGGCTTTCGCCCATCACTGACTTTGGATTTAGCTTTACGAAGCTCTACCGAATTGGGTAACGTCCGTTTTTGAAACAGCCGTGAGAACAAGGATAATCCCTTGGTCACTAAGCGGCGAATGAACGTTCTTAGATTTGGAGCGACAGGTTCGCGATCGCCCGCAAACGAGAACTTCGCTTCAAGTAGCTCTTTCAATTTACTGCTCGTGAGGGGGCGATTTAAAAGTCCCCGTTCTGCTAGTGAAATCGACCCCGTTTCTTCAGAAACAACAATACAGATACACGTTTCTACTCGGTCAGTCATTCCCATCGCGGCGCGGTGGCGCGTACCAAGCTGCCGAGACGCTGTTTTCTCTGATAGAGGCAAAATCACCCCTGCTGCCACGATGCGAGAGCCACGAATGAGGACGGCTCCATCGTGCAGCAGCGTTGTCGTTTGAAAAATCGTTTGCAACAACTCTTTTGAAAGTTCCGCATTCAATTTTACGCCTGGAACTGAGAAATCGCGCTCATCGATTGGGCTACCCGTTTCTAGAATTAGAAGTGCCCCTGTTCGGTTTTGGGATAGCTCTTTGATCGCATCGACAATTTGATCGGTGACACTGTCTGATCCAGGCAAGCTGCGGCGAGACGGTTGAAACAGCTGCACGATTTCTCCTCGTCCAAGCTGTTCTAAAAATCGTCGGAACTCGGATTGCAAAATGAATGCCATCGCTACAGCTGCACCCACAACCAAGTTATTGAGGACAAAGCTGAGCAGTGTCAGATCAACCCGACGACTGATTGCCGCCGCCAGCATCAGAATAATAAAGCCCCTCACCATCCAGAGGGTGCGACGCTCTCCAATAATGATCAGCATCATGTAGGTCAGTGCCAACACCAACCCGACATCGAGCAAAAACCGAAGATTTTCCAGGTTAAGCAAGAACTGGAGATTGTCTAGAGTGAGAGCTAACAAGGACGGTATCCTGTCAGGAGCAGGTGGGGGAAAAGGGATGAGGGATGAGGGATGAGGGAGGAAAGAGGGAGGAGAAAGAACGAGAGAGATAGGAGTCGTTCTATATTCCTATGACAGTAGGTTCCTAGTTCATCCTTACATCGTTATTTCAGATGGGCAGGAAGGCGATCGTAACGAATCAAATCTTCGTAGGTTTCCCGTTGCAAGATGAGAGTCGCGTTGCCATTGCCGACCAAAACAGCCGCCGGGCGAGCCAGTCGATTGTAGTTAGACGACATGCTGTAATTGTAAGCTCCGGTTGCCATGACAACGAGAGTATCTCCGGGTTGAGTCGGAGGTAGTGTCGCGTCTTTAATCAGAATGTCTCCCGATTCACAGTGCTTGCCAGCGATCGTCACCGTCTCGGTCATTGGTTCGGACATGCGGTTGGCAACGATCGCCCGATACAGCGACTGGTAAGTGATGGGACGGGGATTGTCAGACATGCCACCATCAACACTTAAATAGGTGCGAATGCCTGGAATTGTTTTCTGTCCGCCGACGGTATAGGCAGTGACGCAGGTGGTTCCAACCAGCGATCGCCCCGGTTCAGATAAAAGTTTCGGCAATGGAATGTTCTCAGCTTGACAAGCGGCAGCTACAGACTCACACACCACCTTTACCCATTGGTCAATGCTAGGCGGATCGTCAGATTCGGTGTAGCGAATGCCTAAACCACCCCCAATGTTGAGTTCTGAAATAGATAAGCCATACTGCGCCGCTTTGCTGAGCCATTGCACCATCACTCCGCCCAAATCTTGGTGGGGTTGCAACTCAAAAATTTGAGATCCAATGTGCGCGTGCACTCCCACAAACGAGAGGGTCGGTTGACCACTGACAAACTTAAGAACCTCATCGACTTGATTGGGGTCGAAGCCGAATTTACTGTCTAGATGTCCGGTGCGAATGTATTCGTGAGTGTGACACTCAATGCCCGGTGTCAAGCGCAGCATGATCCGAACGTTCTGGCGATTCAAGCTAGCGATCGTCTGTAGCTCTAGCCAATTGTCCACAATGACAGTGCAGCCGGATTCAATGGCAAGATTTAGCTCATCTAAAGACTTGTTGTTGCCGTGGAGATAGAGCTTGCTCGGATCAACTCCAGCTTTAAGCGCCGTATAGAGTTCACCCCCTGAGACGATATCAATGCCTAGTTTTTCTTGAGCAACGATCGCGCAGATGGCTAGACAATTCCAAGCTTTCGAGGCATATAGTACTTGAGATTCGCCGGGATAGTAGCGTTTAAATGCATCCCGATATTGGTGGCAGGCTGTTCTTAGGGAAGCTTCATCCAATATGTAAAGAGGTGAGCCAAATTGCTGAACCAGATCTGTTACGTCGCAACCTCCAATTTCTAAATGGTCGCGATCGTTAACCTTTGCGGTCAACGGCACTAGAGACTGATTTGGAGAGCGCTCTGGTGTAATGTCGGTTAAGTATTGGCGACCTGTATTTTGCGCCTCTAAAGCTTGAGTCGATACCATTCTTGTTGCGTCCTCGATCGCTGGGGGCGGGTGACTTGCCCATTTAAACACTATGTTACCCAGTGTACAATTGAGGGCTGTTGATTCGGAGTCGAATTTAACACGGCGTGACCTCGATTAAGCTTCAGCCTCTTGACCACACTCTTCTTCCAGCCGCGCTCCAGTTGGATCACCTTTGCTTTGGTGGTTTATGGACATTGGACGGCTATCAGAGAGAATTAGACAGCCCGAATAGCGACTTACTAGCGATTGTTCCAGCACCTTCAATCCCTGATGAAGCAGTTGTCATCACTGAAGAGCGGAGCGAATCCCTTGTGAACCCAACAGCAAATCTTTCAACGAGCTATCTACGTGCTACATCTGCTGTCACCGATCCCCTGCTCGGACTCGGCTGCTACTGGGCAATTCTCGACGAAGCCCACATTACAATTTTGGGCATTCATCCTGACTACCAGCGACGCGGACTCGGACACCTGATGCTATGTGCCCTCCTCGATCGTGCCCGCCAACGCGATATGGCACGCGCTACCTTGGAGGTCAGAATTTCTAATCAGTCCGCTCTATCGCTATATCAAAAGTTTGGATTTCAGATTGCAGGACAGCGTAAAGGTTATTACACTGATACCGGCGAAGATGCCCTAATTCTATGGCGCGGCAAACTTCAATCGACTGAGTTCGCCACGCTTCTGACAACACAATGGACTGAGATTCACCATCGTCTTACGCAGCAACATTGGTCACTTCAGCTCGGTTTAGAGTTGTTAACAGCAGAGAACTCTGCCTTGACTTATCCCTAAGCTTTCACTGACAATCTGCCCTTGGCTATAAATTTTTCTTTTCCTTGGCTCGACCGAACGAAAGAGATCGGTTATCGCGCTCCAACCTGTTGCTGGAATCATAGCAACCGGAGGTTTTGTCTATGTTAGAATCACCCTACCGGCACGCAGCAGGTAAATGGAAAAACGCCATGTTTGAACGCTTCACAGAAAAAGCCATCAAGGTCATTATGTTAGCTCAGGAGGAAGCACGCCGCCTGGGTCATAACTTTGTCGGTACAGAACAGATCCTCCTGGGTCTAATCGGAGAAGGAACTGGCGTCGCCGCCAAAGTCCTTAAATCTATGGGCGTCAACCTCAAGGACGCTCGGATCGAAGTAGAGAAGATTATCGGTCGAGGATCGGGCTTTGTGGCAGTGGAAATTCCGTTTACGCCACGGGCAAAGCGCGTTCTAGAACTCTCCCTTGAGGAAGCCCGCCAGTTAGGACACAACTACATTGGCACTGAACACCTGCTTCTAGGGCTGATTCGAGAAGGCGAAGGAGTCGCTGCCAGAGTGCTTGAAAATCTGGGAGTTGACCTCTCGAAGGTCCGGACCCAAGTGATCCGAATGCTGGGCGAAACCGCCGAGGTTTCCTCAGGTGGTAGCCAAGGACGAACCAAAACTCCGACCCTCGACGAGTTTGGCTCGAACCTCACGCAGCTTGCCGCTGATGGAAAGCTTGATCCCGTTGTGGGTCGCCAGAAAGAAATTGAACGAGTGATTCAAATCCTCGGTCGCCGGACAAAGAACAACCCAGTGTTAATCGGTGAGCCTGGAGTGGGTAAAACCGCGATTGCAGAAGGTCTCGCTCAACGGATTGCCAACGACGATATTCCAGACATTCTAGAAGACAAGCGCGTCGTCACCCTGGATATTGGTCTGCTCGTGGCAGGAACCAAATATCGGGGTGAATTTGAAGAACGCCTTAAAAAGATCATGGACGAGATCCGGTCTGCCGGAAACGTCATCTTGGTCATTGACGAAGTTCACACCCTGATTGGTGCGGGTGCTGCTGAAGGCGCGATCGATGCCGCTAATATTCTTAAACCAGCCTTGGCGCGGGGTGAATTGCAGTGCATCGGAGCTACCACGCTCGATGAGTATCGCAAGCACATCGAACGGGATGCCGCTCTAGAGCGTCGTTTCCAGCCCGTTATGGTTGGTGAACCCTCGGTGGATGAAACCATCGAAATTCTGCGGGGTCTGCGCGAGCGCTACGAGCAGCACCACAAGCTGAAGATTTCGGATGAAGCAGTGGATGCGGCAGCGAAACTGTCTGATCGCTATATTTCCGATCGCTTCTTGCCCGATAAAGCGATTGATCTGATCGATGAAGCGGGTTCCCGCGTTCGGTTGATCAACTCGCAGTTGCCACCTGCCGCTAAAGAACTCGATCGCGAACTACGTCAAGTCCTAAAAGACAAAGACGATGCCGTGCGATCGCAGAACTTTGACAAAGCGGGCGAACTGCGCGATCGCGAAATGGAGATCAAAACCGAGATTCGAGCGATCGCTCAAACTCGTAAGACCGAATCGACGGGCGAAGACGCTCAGCCGATTGTGACGGAAGAGGACATTGCGCAGATCGTGGCATCTTGGACGGGTGTTCCGGTGAATAAGCTCACCGAATCTGAGTCTGAGAAGCTGCTGCACATGGAAGACACCCTGCACACCCGACTGATTGGTCAGGATGAAGCGGTGAAAGCCGTATCGAGGGCAATTCGTCGCGCCCGGGTTGGTTTGAAGAATCCCAACCGACCGATCGCCAGCTTTATCTTCTCTGGTCCTACCGGGGTTGGTAAAACCGAATTGACGAAGGCATTGGCAGCTTACTTCTTCGGATCTGAAGATGCCATGATTCGCCTTGACATGTCAGAGTTTATGGAGCGTCACACCGTTTCTAAACTGATTGGTTCGCCTCCTGGATATGTCGGTTACAACGAAGGCGGTCAGCTGACTGAAGCTGTGCGTCGTCGCCCCTATACCGTGGTGCTGTTCGACGAGATTGAGAAAGCACACCCTGACGTGTTCAATATGCTGCTGCAAATCTTAGAAGATGGTCGTTTGACCGATGCTAAGGGACGCACAGTAGACTTCAAGAACACCTTGCTGATTATGACCTCGAACATTGGTTCCAAGGTGATCGAGAAAGGCGGCGGTGGTTTGGGCTTCGAGTTCTCCGGTGAAGGGGAATCCGATTCTCAGTACAACCGCATCCGCGCGTTGGTGAACGAAGAACTGAAGAACTACTTCCGGCCTGAGTTCCTCAACCGTCTTGATGAGATCATTGTCTTCCGTCAGTTGAACAAGGAAGAGGTCAAAGAGATTGCTGTCATCATGCTGAATGATGTCTTTAAGCGCTTGCAGGAGCAAGGAATTACTCTCGAAGTCACCGAGAAGTTTAAAGACCGCTTGGTGGAAGAGGGCTACAATCCCAGCTACGGAGCGCGTCCACTGCGTCGTGCCATTATGCGACTGCTAGAGGATTCGCTGGCTGAGGAAATTCTGTCTGCCCGCATTAAAAATGGTGATACTGCCGTCGTTGATGTGGATGAGAGCGGACAGGTGAAGGTGATTCAGGGACAAGAGCGTGAGTTGTTGCCCCAAGCCGCCGAGTAGTAAATTCTAGAAGATTAAGAAATAAAAGCGGTAGAGAGCTTTGGCTTTCTGCCGCTTTTATTTTTCACTTGCTCAAGTAATTCATCAATCTTAAAAAAACTGGAAAAACCCGCGAATTATACTGCTCAGAAATAGAATAAGGCTTACTGTTGTTCTTCGAGCGGTAAAGCATGTATCTCTAGCGCCATAGAAGCTAGAAATAAACGTTCTCCGACAAGCTTGTAATGTGTTCAGTTAAGAACATTGTAGTGTTGACCATTTAAGTGAAAGTTGAGGGATAAGGCGTCTTATGGCAAACGGTGGATTTTGGGCAGACTTTAAGAAGTTTTTGATGCAAGGCAACGTGATTGACTTAGCCGTTGCGGTCATCATCGGAGCGGCGTTTAGCAAAATTGTTGATTCTCTAGTCACAGATGTGATTACACCAGCCATTATCGGTCCTGCAATGCAAGCCGCAGGAGTGAATAGGTTAGAGAATTTTGTCGTTGGCAATGGGATCAAGATTGGCGTATTTCTAGCGGCAGTCATCAACTTTATTATCATTGCCTTTGTTATTTTCATTCTGATTCGGGCAATTGAAAAAGCGAGACGGAGATTCTTCCGTCAAGAAGCTGTGGAAGAGGCTGCCCCCGCCGACCCAGTAGTGCTTTCTCAAGAACGTTTAACCGGCGCGATCAAGCATCTCACATCCACTCTAGAACGCCGATAAGTGTCTCTGCCCCGGCGACATTCTGTTTAGCATCGCTCCGCTTTCTGCTGTTATGAAGAGCGGAGCGATGCTATGGAGTTGCGTGTGCTAGGTGCTGTTACTTTAAGTGCTGTTATTTAAGGAATTAAGTCATACACACGCCGATTGAACTCGCTTTCTGTAATCTCTTTCCGAAAGAACTGACCCTTAACTTGGCTTAAGTCGTTTCTAAGTTTTCTTAGCGATTCAAGTTCTGAGGGGGACGGAGTTGGGCTAGGTGAAGGGGTCTGAATGGCGCGGGCATCGGCGTCTAGCTGGCGACGAACCGCGATCGCGGCAATACCTGTGACTGGAAATCGTCGATTGCGCTGATAAACCTTGACGATGCTATAAGTTTCGCGACGGTAGTTACCCGTAATCGGTAGAGATAGTCCAGTGACGATCTTGAGATTGTTTTGAAGGATTTTTACGGTTTTTTCGACGGTCGCACGCAGTTCTACCCCATCTTGACCATTGGGAGTGAGGCTGGCATCCTGCTGAAACTGCGCGATCGCGGCTTGAGTATACGTCTCTACATAGGTCAACGATCGCAGTGCGGTTGAGGAGCAATCAATATTGCCTAAGACATCGCGATCGCAAGCATTGAAATTGTTTCCCAGTCCATCTAATCCGCGTGGACCTAAGTAATAGCCTAACCCGTCTAGATTTTCCCTGAGATCGACGAGAGACAATGGCATGACGTTCAATCCTTTCTGAACTAGTAGATGGTCTAGAGAAGAATGCTAAATCCTGGCATTACAGATTTACCACTAATTGAAGACTACTTTATACACTGCCGAAAGGGATTTAGCATTATTTCTAGCGATTGATGCGAAGTTTCTTGCTCCTAAGGCAGCATTGCTTCGCGCCATTGGAATGCTTCTTCATGGCGATGGACAGTTTCTTCGCACAGATGGACAGTTTCTTTGCGTCGATGGAATGCTTCTTCTATGACGATGGACAGCTTCTTTGCGTCGATGAACAGTTTCTTCCTATGGGTGGACAGTTTCTTCGCACGGATGGACAGTTTCTTCACGCTGATTGAATGGTTCTATTTTATAGATGTTCATTGCTTCCCTCCTTTCCATCCGTGAATCTCTGGCGTCTAAGTTTTTAGAGCATTGTGCTTTCTTAACTACTTTGGGGGACTGTGCTGGTAGGCTGTTGCACACCCTTTCAAGGATAATGATCAAGATCTACTGAAGGGATAGAAGCCAGCTTTGTCAATGGGGCTACTATACGGATTAGGGCGAACGCATACGTTTCTTCATAATTGCAGCTGAAGAGTTGAACTGATACG
>NZ_JCACKG010000233.1:0-2825 GCF_059505265.1 Myxacorys chilensis
AAGTTAAAGGTTGCGAACTCCGCTATTTCGGACCGCACAGGACCATTCCCGGACTGGTGACCGGAGTGGTGCGTGTTCGCATCCAGTAATACTTTATGGGTAACCTGACCACCTATAACCTCGACCTCAAGGTCAAGGCAGATGTCGGGCATGTCTCGACGGCCGAAGTCCGAACAGCGCTGCTGGCTCATGCCGCCCATCAGCTCAATCGCCTCAAGGCACGTCATACCGAAAAATTGACGGTCGCTGCCGAGTAGCAAGGGATCGCCTGACCTTGCCTTGCCGTTGAAAGGGCAATCACCATTTGTGGTGGAGGAGATTGCCCATGTTCAAGCTATTCGCCCCTGCCCTCCTTCTCGTCACAATAACTTCTGGCGCGGCCACGGCCGCCTGCCCCGCCGCCGTTCCGGGCAACACGGCTGAAGCAATCAAGGCCAACGAGCAACGCATCATCTGCCTGCAGCGGCAAGCCTCCGACGAGACCGATCGCCGGCAGTACGAGATGGAGCTCAACCAGATCGAAACCCGCGTCAACCAGCTCGAAATCCAGCGCCGCTTCGACAACCTGCCGGTCTATACACCGCCGACGTTCAACCGGCCGTAAGGGCAGACGGCGACGCTGTTTCTCGACCAGCGATTTTCATGCGCCGACGCATGTGGCGCAAATGCTGCCGTACACGAAGCGCGTAATCTCCCTTTTGGAACGCTCCGCACCGACTTAATTGGGGTGGTTTGCGGACTTTCGACTTCTGGCCTAATTACAGTCTAAGCAGTCACCCAACCGGTAGTGCAATCTTATGACTTTGGACGAGCTGGCCATTTCGCTGCCCAATGGCCTTCACGATGCCGAACTCCACAAATGCTCGATCAATTATGCTACGCGATCAGTGGAACTAGTCTTGAAGCTGTGGGTGGGCCGACCGAACAGATAGAGGCTTACCGCCCAGCCATAATCAATCTGACCGGACTGCATTTTTGGATCGTGGAGCCGCCCGATCCTGACTATCCGGGTGATGAAGCGTGGTTAGTGATCGATACGGGTGAGGTCTCCACTTTGAAAAGTGCACCCGCAATCCGCTTACCTGATGTGCCGCAGACGGCATTCGTGAACTGGATCTACGTCCGGCAATGGAATGCCTTTATGTACGTGGCAGCAGAAACTGCGGACCATCGCTGGATCGGACCTGAAGAAGATCACGCCAAGGCGGTCGATCGAGATATATCCGGCTAACGACCGCACGTGGTGATGAGGCTAATTGCTCGGTTTGAGCGAGACGCTTCCGCAAATGGCGTCAAAGGTAGCGCCGTAGGACGCATCCATCCAGCACAGGGTCAGCTCTCCAGTCTCGATCTCTTGAGTCACCTGCTTGCGGCGGGTCGCATATGCGTCGTGATATGCTCTCGCAGCTGACGAGTGTGGCGGCTCTAATAGGTTGCCGAAGTCGTGGTCGTCGGCAAGTTTGCTACCAGATACTATCCACAGATCGAAGATGATGTTTCCTGTAAGAACATTGTTGGCTATGAACTCTCGAACTTCATGTAGCGTCAACTTGTAAGCTTCGCCCGAGGTGGTTTCTAAGAAAACGTGAGTTGTCTTCCCCTCAAGCTTGATGCCGGTCATGTAGCCATCGTGTAAGAATGGCTCTTGAACCTGCCCATGTTCCCCTAGCCTAAACTTGATCATGCTTCAGCCCTTCGGCACTCGGTATCCACGTGCAGAAATCAAGATTTGTGCACCAGTTCGTACTTCAAGTGGTAAGGCGCACTTCAATCGATATGTTGCGGCATCGAAGCCAGCCGCTCAGCCCGTAGTGCGGCTCGATCAGCAATTCCAAGTCAGTAGGTTGCGGGACTGCAATTGAAAAACACGGGCGACCTTCACGCTCGTTTGCTGGGCCAAGCCACAGGGCGTTTAGCTCTGTCCTCGGGCCGAAGCTCTCGAGTTCAAGGTCCACCACCTCATCGAAAATGAATACGATAAGACGAGAATCCACCGCTTGCAAAACCCGCGCGTTGCGTCCTGTTGGCTCCAGCCTGTACAACTTGACGCTAATTGATGACGGACCGTCTGCGACTAAGTTTAGAGCAACAAGGTCCGCATCATGGAAGCTAGGCACTTCACCAAACCAGTTGATTGCCGCTTGAGCGCCCCTGAGACCGCGGAATGCCGCTTCATATGCAGCCCAAGATTCGGTTGAGAGTTCCATAATCTATCCAGTCACACCGATTGCATCGTGTGCAGAGATCAAGATTTACGCACCAGTTCTCAGGAGCTGCAATCTCAATAGCTTGCAAGGCGCAAAAGTCAGGTGCAGAACCTTGGTTTGGTTGGCGATGACCCTGCGTCACCACTTCTCGCCAGGGCGGCTTCCTGCTGTTGATCGAAGCGCAAGTAGTGACGGCGCAACTCCTACGGGCCACATTGAATCACTTGAAGTTTTCGTTGCTTGCTTCGGACTGGTATGGGCGGGGGCCATCGTCCTGCGCAAAGAGCACGCAAGACCCGTAGGACGCGCGCGGGTCGTAGGCGAACCCTTTAAGAGCCAGCGCTTGCGTGAAACGGCGAATGCCGGCCAGTCCATAAAGGTGATCGTGCAACTCGATGAAAATGCGCTGAACGCCGGGCAGTTCGGCTCGAACAAGCAGGTCCTCTTCGGCACCCTCGATATCCATGAAGAGGACGTTTATGGCGTGAGCCCTGATGAAGTCGTCGACGTTGGACGCGGCGAGGGTGATAGCCTGCTCATAGGGTCCCTGGTTTCGGTCCATTGAGGACATCCAAAGATCCTTGCGAACATAGAAGGTGTATTCACTGGCAGGCCCCG
>NZ_JCACKG010000234.1:0-56806 GCF_059505265.1 Myxacorys chilensis
TCAGATTTTGATGCGTTTGGCAAGTCCTGTTGAGAATGGTGCAAGATCTGAGTTAACGCTAACTGAAGGCATTTACTATTTTCGCGAGCAGGTGTTTGGGTAGTTCAACGAATTCTGCACTGATGAGTTAGAGGTGTTGGCAACTAAGATGATTTTTCCAGCAGGCGTTCTCTGCCAGCTAGTTGCTTCAACAACTGGCGTGTAGGGTGTAGAGTGATCTTGAGGTTTGTAACTTGCTTCTCCAGTTGAATTAGGAATGTCTCCGCGTCTCCGGATCTCCGTGTCCTTAGCTTCTGGCGGCTGAGTCACGGTTAGCCTGCGTCGGTCTTGCCACTCCGCATCATCGTCTAATTGTTGCTCTGGTGTGGGCGGTAAGCCACCGCGACCAGTAATGACGAAGGAGTTGCCTTGATTGGCGGGACACCCTTGAGCAATCAGACGGGAAGAATCAACGACGGTGGTGGGCAATGCGACTAAGCCAGCGGTAGGGGCAAGCCGATCGATGTTAAGTTGCACCGTGCCCTGTTGAGCAGACGTGGATCCAGTTGCGGTGATGTCACTCAAGGGCGTGTCTTGCGATCGAGTCTCGATGCCAAAGATACCATAGGTATTCACTGTGATGTTGCCACCACGAGCGTTCACAGAGTTAGCACTGATGTCGCTGTTTTCGGTAGGAACGGCAACGATCGATCCTGCATTAATCCGAATGTTGCCGCCATTGCCACTGCCCCTCGCCGAGGTTGTGATTTGACTATTGTTTCGCAGCAGTAGAAAATCCCGCACATTCAGGTCAAGGTTGCCTCCTTCCCCAGATGCAGTAGCCGCAGTAATTGAACTGCCACGATCGAGAGAAATCGAGTTGGCATTCACCTGCAATGTGCCAGCATTCCCAGTCCCCTCATTGTTGACACCAATGTTTGACCCATTACTGATGTTCAAACGAGGCGTATTAATAGTCACGCTACCTGAATTCCCACTTGGTCTGTCAGGCAGTCTATAAACTTGTCGTAAGGATTCAACCACAATAGAGGCAGACGAACCCACACGACTGGGAAAAGGATTGCCAAACATTGTACTACTAACCTCGACAAATTCGCTGGCATTGATGGTGACACTGCCGCCGTTACCAGTTGCTAAAGTGGAAGTATTGACAGTGCCTCCGTTTTGAAGCACCAACCTTGCCGTGTTAATCGTTACTACTCCAGCATTGCCAGCATTGAGGGCGTTAGAGGCCACACTGCTCCGAGTGAAAAGAGGTGTCACTCCTACTATTTCTACTGCTTCAGCTGCATTCACCGTCAAAGCACCACCCTTGCCAGATCCAAAAGTGGCAGTTGATACAGTTGCTCCGTCTAGAACACTCAACCGCTCTGTTGATACCGTTATCGTTCCTCCATCTCCAGAGCTGTAAGAACCACTACCGATAACACTGGCAAAAGTAGGATTTGTGGACGAAAATCCAATCAGTTGGATAGAGCCAAAAGCATTTACAATGACGTTGCCAGCATCACCAGAACTGTAGGAGCGAGTAACAGTTCCCGCCCCACTCTGTGCAATTAACTGCTGAGTTGAAACTGTAATATCTGCGCCACGTCCAGTTCCCGCAGTTTCACTATACAATCCACCAAGCAATCGACCATCTGGGCTACTTCCGCTTAATTCCAGCGATTGGGCAGCATTCACTCTAATGGTTCCTCCTGATTGAGTCCCCCCATTTTGAACCAAAATCAGTGAGCCATCTGCCAGCGAGACTTGATTCCCCTGCGCTTGAATTGAACCGCCCCCGCTTGCATCGGCTAATGCCTGTCGCGATAGACGAATATCCCCAAAGGTTTGTACTCCTGGATAGCTGAAGGTAAAACCATCACCAAGACTAACTTGTCCATTGCGAACGCTCCCCAACTTAATGTGTCCTTGCTCTGCTGTCAGCGTACCGCCTGCAATATCTATATCTCCTCCAATTAAAGCAAGAGACTGACCGACTGGCACCCGCAACCCTGATGCACTATTATTTCTGGTAATAGGAGAAAACCGAAGGACTAGAACAGATAAATTGTAGCCATTCCCCTGCACTTCAATGCGCCCTGGATTCGCTCCCATCTGCAAGCCAACCGGAACACTCACCGTCAATAGCGGTGCGGTTTGAGGATTGGTGGCGCTATACTGAAAATTATCAGCAAAGTTAATGCTGTTAGCAGTCGTCGCCACAAACGAACCCCCAATATTCAGTCGGGCATTGGGACGAAACAAAATGCCATTCGGATTGAGCAAAAACAAATTTGCCGTGCCATTTGCCCGAATCACCCCATCAATATTTGAGATTGATCCACCTGTGACGCGGCTGAAAATGTTCTGCACATCAGCCGCATTGTTAAAGTAGGCAGAACCTCCAGTCGGTATGGAAAATTGGCTGAAGCTGTGGAAAAGGTTGCCCCCTCGCCTGGCTCCCCCATCAATTTGCACACTGGGATCGCCTGAAACTTGCGATCGCTCCTCCGTAGGCAATGTAGTATCTGGCACGATTTGCGCGGCGATCGGTTGAATAAACCCTGCACTCACGAGGCTGACTGTCAAAACGCTGATTTGAAAATGCGATCGATTCATCTTGCTATCCTCTCTCGCAGTAATAGGGACAGGATAAGCTACCCTGCATCATGACTCAAGCTAAGGGAAGAGGTTGATTTTATGTTCTGATTTACTGCCTACCGTTGCAAGCAGCTAGTTGATGCATTGAGTTCTGCACGGTTGGATGAGATGAGTTGGCAACCAGAAGAATCTCTCCCGTCGGAGTTCTCTGCCAGCCAGTCGCTTCAACAATTGGGATGGAGGACGCGGAGGGGTTTGCGATCGCTTCTCTGTGCCTCTGTGTCCTCTTGTCTCCTTGTCTTTCTCTCCCAATCACGGTTAGCCTGCGTCGGTCTTGCCACTCCGCATCATCGTCTAACTGTTGTTCTGGTGTGGGCGGCAAACCACCGCGACCTGTAATAACAAATGAGTTGCCCTGGTTAGCAGGACAGCCCTGAGCAATCAATCCAGGAGCAACTGGGTCAGTGGGTAATTGCACTAAACCAGAAGTCGGGTTAATGCCTGCGGTGGTAACGTCGAGCGTCCCCGGTAAGGCAAAAGTCACACCTGTCGCCGTGATATCGCTCAAGGAAGTCGGATTGAGGCGGGATTGGATACCGAAGATAGAGAAGGAATTGATGCTGACGTTGCCACCCCGAAAATCTTTAGAATTGGCGCTAATATTACTATCTTCGTTGGGTACTGCAATCAGAAAGCGAGTATCAATGCCAATGTTGCCGCCAGGAATGCCAGTTCCAGTCGCATCCGTCGAGATGTTGCTGCCGTTGCGGAGGAGAACCAGGGGCGATCGCACATTGATATCACCCCCACCGCCTGTGGTGTCTGCCCGAATGCCGCCCTGATTGTTGAGAAAGAGGCGATCGGCATCCAGAAGCAACGAACCTGCCTGACCCGTATTCAAACTGCTCACTGTCACGTTGGCACGGTCTTGAATGCCAAGGGTATCAGCCTTGATTGTGATATTGCCAGCATTTCCTTGTCCAGCCGTGCTGGCAGACAATTGAGCACCATTCGTTGCTAAGAACGATCGTGCCGTGATGTCGATATTGCCTCCGTTGCCCACCGCCCCTGATTCAAGTGTGCTGATGGCATTTCCCCCATCAAATGAGACAGCATCACTCGCTTGAATTTGAATATTTCCTGCCCTGCCTTGTCCCTGTGCATTTGTGTTGATTCTCCCTCGATCGGCAACAGAGAGTGTCCCGGTGTTGATGCTGACATCCCCTGCACTTCCCGCCGATCCGGGTTCTGCCAAGGTATACACCCCACTGCGGTAGTAGATACGCGCTCCAGGTATTACCGAGGTAAGCACTTCACTGCTGTAATCGGCAAAAGTAGGGGCTGTGCCACGAATCTGTACATCACGCGCATTAATGACGACGCGACCGGCATTTCCCCGCCCTTGAGTAGAGGCATTCACAACACCCCCATTGGTTAAAAACAGTGAGCCAGTTGAGATTGTCACATCTCCTCCTTGACCAGTCGAAACCGTCTGTGTAGAGATTCTGCTGGTTCTATACTCTGTAAATCTACCACTGGTGTCTTTCCTAAAGAAATCACCATCTAGGGAGACGCGATCACGAGCATTGATATTTACGCTGCCTGCATTGCCCTGCCCACCGGTGAAGGTAAGCAACTGGCCGGCATTGGTAAGAGAAAGTGCTCCGGTCGTGATGTTGATACCGCCAACTTTACCCGTGCCAAAAGTGTAATTGCTGATGTAACCAGTATCTAAAGAAACCGTATTGTAGGCATTCACATTGATACTGCCTGCGTTGCCCGCCCCAATCGTGACGGAGCCTATTCCAGATCCCTGTGTGAAAGAAACGGTATCACGAGCATTGATATTGATACTGCCTGCATTGCTCTGTCCACTCTGGAAGGAAGTCAGTCCAGCGCCATTCGTGAGAGAAAGCGATCCGGTCGCGATGTTGATATCGCCAGCGTTACCGGCACCAGGTCTGCTGATATTGTACACAGGGCTGTCATCGAAAGAGATGGTATTGCGGGCATTAATATTGATACTGCCTGCATTGCCCTGTCCCTCCGTGTAAGACTGCACGTTAGTATGATTGGTGAAAAAAAGCGATCCGGTTGCAATGTTGATATTGCCAGCGTTACCAACACCCGTTGGTTTCATACCACTAGACATAGCAGTGCGATCTAAAAAGACTCGATCGCCCGCAGTGAGATTGACGCTACCGAGCGTTCCCTGTCCGGCTAAATAGTTGTTCAAGTCGCTCATGCTGAGCGTAATCGAGCCAGTTGCATTCAAATCTAGATCTCCGGTTTGGGCATTGGTTAGTCCTGAATCCCTAGGAATCCCAATCACAAGTCTACTTTTGGAGATGTCAATCGTTTGGGCAAGCATTCTAATACTGCCACTGGCTCCTGTAACATAAATGCCACTACCATTGCTCAAGGAGATATCGGCTCTTGGCACTGCATTCGGGATCGCGAGTTGCCAGTCGGAGTTAACCGTCGATAAACCAATAGTTCCTGTCCCACCTACAGCCCCTAACTCGACATAGCTTCCCGGACTAATTAACCATCCACCATCTGGTTGCGCGTCTTGTATGCCATTGGCGAGAAACCTCAACAAAGGTTGTCCAGGAAGACTGGCGGGAGTAAAAGGTTCTCCACTCTCTAGCTGAATCGGTCCGCCGACGAGCAATAGGTTTTTCCCAGGGGGAACCTGTAAACCCGTGGCGTTAAAACCAGAGTTAGTGAAAACCCTCTCGTCAAACCGAGATTGAACGATGATTGGCTGGGGTATTAACTGATTAAAGAAAAAGGCATTGGGATTCACCGTGAGTAATTGACTCGGTAACGGTTGGGTCGCGTCGCTGCTGAACTTCTCGCCATTCGGAAAGCCGATCGCATTGGCAGTCGTCGCCACAAACGAACCGCCGATATTAAGTGATGCATTCGGACCAAACAGAATGCCGTTGGGATTGAGCAAGAGCAAATTTGCTGTCCCGTTTGCCCGAATCAAGCCATCAATATTCGAGACTGATCCACCTGTGACGCGACCGAAAATGTTCTGCACATCAGCCGCATTGTTGAAATAGGCAGAACCGCCCGTTGGCACTGAGAACTGGCTGAAGCTGTGAAACAGATTGTCCCCTCGTCTTGCTCCACCATCAATTTGAACGTTTGGATTGCCTGAAACTTGCGATCGCTCCCCCGCAGGCAATGTGGTATCAGGAATCACTTGCGCGGCGATCGGTTGAACCCAAAGCAAGGCACTCACGATACTGCCTGTCAGAACCCATGTTTTGAGATGCGATCGTTTCATCTGGCTGTCCTCACTCTGCTGGTACAACTTCTGAGCAATCACTGGAGCTAAAAATAAACTAATCCACAGAATGAGTCTAGATTAAGATAGATAAGTTAACTGATTTTCAGCAATTCCAGAACACCATCAGCTATTAACTGCACCGCGATCGCCAGAATAAAAAATCCTAGAATGCGATTCAACGCCCCCATTCCTGTGACACTAACCTTTTCAATCAGCGGCTCTCCTAATACCAGAAACAAATAAAGGATTAGTCCCAACAGGACAATTCCTACAACACACCCTAGTTGCTCAATCCACCCATGCGCTTGCGTTGCGAGTCCAATTACAACTCCAATAGAACCTGGACCGCTAATCATTGGAATTGCCATCGGTGTGAAGGAAATATCCTCCTTGTCGATCGCTTCGTGATGCTCTTGAGCGGTCAATCGTGGGTGAGCTGTCACCATTTCCCAGGCGGTGTGAGCAACAATCAGACCCCCTGAAATTCGCAAAACTCCCAATGAAATACCTAGGAAATTGAGAATGAGCTTACCCACCATGAACGATACAATTAGAACCCCGATGACATTCAAAGCTGTTTTACGAGTTTGGTTGAGTCGGAACCGGGAAGAATCGTTCGCTGTTAAGCTATAGAAAAAAGGTACAGCCCCAATAGGATTTGCAACTGGAAACAATGCTCCTAGAGTTGCTACGGTAAAAGCTAAAAGTGGGTGACCCATAACCAGATTGATCAAAAGTTAGCATCTTCTCACCATTTCTTTTCTCAAATTCTCTTTTTTTCTCATTTGTTCTCTTAACTTAATGAACAAGACCAGCGCGGAGTGCCCGAATTGCTGCCTGGGTACGATCTTCAACGCAAAGCTTTCTAAAAACGCTGCGAACATGGGTCTTCACCGTTCCTTCAGTCATATAGAGTTTTGCAGCAATAACGGAGTTTCTATATCCCTCGACAATCAATTGCAGCACTTCCAACTCACGAACAGTCAACGGTTCAGCAGTGATAACTTGAATCCATTCTGGTTCGATCGCTCGAATGGCGATCGTCTCGACAGCGTTGATGCCAACTGTTTGAACCGAAACCTTGAGTTGAAGGATTTCAGCAACTTCTTTTGCAACAATAGTAAGTGCCTGATTAATTGAAGAATCAATTTGAGAGGAAAACCTTTGGTACTCAAGATTATCTTCGGTTAGCAATGTGGTAAGTGACATAGAACTCTCTCCAGTGAGACATCAAGTGGGTTTGAAGTTCTGACAAATTAATGGGTTACTAGAAGACCGTGAACAAGAATGGCTCATACAATTAACGTGTTTACAAATTGTGGCAAACCATTCTGCAAGAGCATTGTTATATCTAACCTACCTATGCAGTGCTACAGCGATGCTTGTATGAGATTTAATATATGTGATTGTCTTCGACTTGTCGTCCAACGAGAGTTGCTATTTTTTACAGCAGAGAGTGTGATTCATCTATCCAACTAGAAGATGAGATTAACTCAAACTTAAGTTGGTACCTCAACTTAAATCTAATAATTTTCCTGTAGCAACAGTTGTGGTCGGGATTGACAGATTTTACTTATTAACGCTCTTCCATCACATTAGGCAGAGGAAAGTAAGGTTGGAGCATCCCTTGACGAAGGTAGAATAGCACCTGGTAAAGCATTTGGATTTGGGGAACTCGACGGTGATTCAGTCGTTGCATTACTGGAAGAGCCTTTCTTGTCCAGCACAGGCGCACCTTCAAGTTTCATGTTTTTACGGTTTACGTCATTGCTGCTCATCTTGCTCTCTCGTGATTAGGGTTTTAAGCCGATCGAGTTGCTCTTGCTGAATCGCTTTGATAGTATCGAATTCTTGTGTATAAATCTGTTCTAGGCGATCGAACTTATCATGCAACAGTTCAATCTCCAACTCTGCTTTCATATTAACTTCGTAGTCATGTTTAGCATTCTGGCGATCGACCTCTGCCTGCCGATTCTGGCTCATCATAATGATGGGTGCAGTATAAGCCGCTTGAAACGATAGCACTAGATTCAGCAGAATAAAAGGATAAGGGTCCCAGTGTTGAACAAACGCTATGACATTCAGCATGATCCAGATTGCCAATATCCCACTTTGAATGGCAATAAACCGCCAAGAACCTACGATCGCCGCCACTACGTCTGAAAGGCGCTGACCCAAAGTTAAACGGGGTGGTGGTAATTGGGCAGGCTCTCGCTCTCGCAGTTGTCGTAAGAGATGGTAATCGTCTTGATCAATTAGAGGAAGTTGATTAGGAGCAAGAGCCATATTATTTTATCCTTGATTATTTTCTACTCTGTTATTCAATCTGCTCAGGCTGAGAGCTACTATGCTGCTCTGCACACTGCTGGATTAGTTTTGCCACTAGCCCTGTCCAGCCAGTTTGATGGCTTGCACCAAGACCTGCACCATTATCGCCATGAAAATATTCATGAAATAAAATCAGGTCTTTCCAATAGGGATCGGTTTGAAAAGTTTCTATACTGCCATATACAGGTCGTCGGTTAGCATCATCCTTTAAGAATGTCCGAACTAATCGCCGAGATAATTCATTCGCCACCTCCAACAGCGACATCATCTGTCCAGAACCAGTAGGGCACTCCACTTTGAAGTCATCACCCAAGTAGTGATGATAGGTTTGTAGAGATTCAATAATCAGGTAATTAATTGGAAACCAGACAGGACCCCGCCAGTTAGAATTGCCGCCAAACAAGCTTGTTGTCGATTCGGCAGGTTCGTAATCAATTTGGTATTCGTTTCCGTCAACTTCCAACATGTAGGGATGCTCAGCATGGAATTTAGATAAGGCACGAATTCCAAACGGTCCTAAAAATTTACTTTCATCCAGCATCTTTTCAAGGATTTGCCGTAGTTGGTTGGGTCCGGCGATCGCCAGTAATCTTCTGCTTGCAGCACCTGTCATCTCCAAACAAGCAAGATTTTGGACTAAGTCAGGGCGATTTTGCATAAACCATTCCGTTCGTTTTCTAAAACCAGGAAATTGCTCAAAGATTTCTGACTCTAAAGCAGTAACGGCAAATAATGGAGCCAATCCCACAATGGAGCGAACTTTCATCAGAAAGTGGTGACCACCGGGCAAATGTAAAGCATCGTAGTAAAACCCATCGGTTTCATCCCACAGCGACAGATCCGCTTCACCAACTCCCTCGATCGCGTCAGCAATGTAGAGAAAGTGCTCAAAAAACTTGCTGGCGATGTCTTCATAAACGACATCTTCTTTTGCCAGCTCCAGCGCAATCATCAACATATTCAAGCAGTACATTGCCATCCAACTGGTGCCATCTGCTTGATTGAGGTATCCTCCGTTGGGCAGTGTAGCACTGCGATCGAACACCCCAATGTTATCTAATCCTAAAAATCCACCCTGAAATACGTTTTTGCCCTCAATATCCTTGCGATTCACCCACCAGGTGAAATTGAGCAGCAGTTTCTGAAACACTCGTTCTAAAAATGGTCGGTCGCCTCCGGTGCGTCCATCAGGACGTTCAGTTCGACCATACATTTTTTGTTCGATTTGATAGATGTGCAGGGCTGCCCATGCATGAACGGGGGGATTGACATCACCAAATGCCCACTCATAGGCAGGAAGTTGCCCGTTGGGATGCATGTACCACTCTCGCATTAAGACACTCAACTGACGTTTGGCAAACTCTGGGTCTAGCATGGTGAGCGGAATGCAGTGAAAGGCTAAATCCCATGCGGCAAACCAGGGGTATTCCCATTTGTCGGGCATTGAGAGCACATCATCGTTATAGAGGTGCATCCATTCATGATTTCTGCCCTGTTGCCGTTCTGGTGGCGGAGGTGGACCCGCCGGATCACCATTCAACCAATCATGAACTACGTAGTGATAGGATTGTTTGCTCCAGAGCATGCCAGCAAATGCTTGTCGTTGCACAGTTCGCATCTCCTCAGACCGTGAAACAGGACAGATGCGCTGGTAAAATTCATCCGCCTCTTGCTGACGATCGCGAAAGATTGCCTCAAAGTCTTGCCCAAACAAGTCTGTCTGACTCTCGTTAAGACAAGTGGGGGAGTCTTTCAAGCGTAGCCGCACCGTTTGCGTTGCACCGGGAGCAACGACAAGCTGATAATGAGCCGAGAATTTTGTTCCAGTTTGATTGGGATTAATTGCATCCTTATGGTTGTGAATGACGTAATCATGAATGCCATCTTTAACGTAGGGTGAAGCATTGCTAACATTGAACAACCGTTGAAAATTTGTTTCATTATTGGTGAACAACAAGTTAGGGATGCCATCGCAGGCAAGCCATCGCATACCCAGATCTGGATGAAACGCTTCGATGATGCTGAAATCAGCCGTTGTTTTGCTCACATTTAGCCAAGGTTTTTCTTTCTTTTGTCCAACATTCCAAGACCAAGTGTTGCGAAACCACAGCGTGGGTAACAAGTGTAATGTTCTCGTTTCAGATCCCCGATTGACGACATTGATCTGAATCAGAATGTCTTCAGGTGATGCTTTGGCATACTCAATGAATACATCAAAATAACTATCGTCATTGAATATCCCTGTATCCAGTAGTTCAAATTCAAATTCTTGTCGGCTTCTGCGGCGATTTTCTTCTACCAACTGAGTGTAAGGAAATGCATGATGTGGGTATTTATAGAGATATTTCATGTAGGAATGAGTAGGAGTATTGTCTAGATAAAAGTAATACTCTTTGACATCCTCCCCGTGGTTGCCCTCATTGCCCGTTAACCCAAACATCCGCTCTTTAAGGATGGGATCTTCGCCGTTCCACAATGCGATCGCAAAGCACAGCCGCTGATGCGTATCCGAGATCCCGGCGATTCCGTCTTCTCCCCAGCGATAGGCCCGCGATCGAGCATGATCATGGGGAAAGTATTCCCAGGCAGTCCCATTGGCGCTGTAGTCTTCGCGCACGGTGCCCCACTGTCGTTCACTCAAGTAGGGTCCCCAGCGTTTCCAGTAGGCAGTGCGATCGCGATCACTTGCTAACCTTGCTTCTTCTTGCGTCATGGTAATTTCTACTGCTCGTGATAATTCCGAATCAATCCACCATCCACATAGAACGTAGCTCCAGTCACGTAGTCAGCCGCCGAGGATGCAAGAAACGCGACCATTGGAGCAATATCTTCCGGTGTTCCTAACCGTCCGAGAGGAATATTTTGTTTGAGCGAGTTGAGTTTCACTGGATCATGCAACAGCTTAGTATTGATGGGAGTTTCGATCGCACCAGGGGCAATATTGTTAACGGTGATTCCTAAAGGTCCCAGTTCTACAGCTAAATTTCGCATCATCATCTTCACCCCACCCTTGCTAGCACAATAGGACGTGAAGTGAGGGAATGCCATTTCCTCATGAACTGAACTAATGTTGATAATCTTACCTGTTCGTTTTGTCTCAACTAGATGCTGTACAAAGGCTTGGGTGATGAAAAATGTTCCTTTAAGATTAATATTGAGTACCGCATCATAGTCTGCTTCAGTGATGTTCCAGAAGTCAGCGTTCTTGCCATCGACCCCAGCATTATTCACCAGAATATCCAACTTGCCAAAGTGCCCAATTCCCTCTGATATCAGCTTGCGAACATCAGTAACTAGGCTCAAATCTGCCTGAACAATATGCCCTTTACGTCCTGCTGCTTCCACTTTTGCCAACGTTTCTTTGGCACCGTCTGGGTGAGAACGGTAATCGATGACGATATCTGCACCAGCTTGCGCCAGGTAAACGGCGATCGCTTGCCCGATTCCCTGACTGCTGCCTGTGACTAGCGCAACTTTTCCTTCAAGTGTCATAGTGTCCTCCTACATTTCAATAGCTAAGGCTGGTGCGATCGCAGAAATCGATTCAGTCCGCTGACATTCTTAAAAATGCTGCGGTAGTGAGGAACATGAAATAGTTTGCCACTCAAAATATCACGTTTGCCCATACTCAATCGGCGAAATACAGCAACTGCCAGTAATGCACCCAAAGGTGGAGCAATACAGTAAAGCCACTGGTCTCTCCACAAGCCCGTTACTAGGGCAGGCCCAATACTGCGGGCAGAATTAAGGCTGGTGCCAGAAATCGGAGCGCCGAGCCAAACCATTGCTGCAACGAGTAGCCAAGTTATGAGCGGTGTCCAGCACATTAGACGACGGTTACTCACAAACAAGAAAATTGATATCACTAGGAGAAATGTCATCAACACTTCTGCGAGAAACACAAACCAGAGAGCATACCCTGCTCCAGGAAGAGTCATGCCGTTGTAGACGCTACCAGCATATTTTCCCCACACCAAAACCAATAGAGTTGCTCCAAAAGTCGAACCCAGAAACTGGGCAATGACATATCCTATTGCATCTTGCCGATGCATTTTTCCATGTACCCAAAATGCTAGAGTTACAGAGGGATTGATGTGCGCTCCACTCAGTTTTCCTAGAGGTGAGACGGCAAACAATGAACCACTTCCTGAGTATATTAACCCGGTTATCAGTAAGCGGATACTGTGGTTAGGAATAAGCTGCTCCATTGGGAGACCTTGGCCAAAATCAAAGACAACCGCACTCAGACCAACGAAGATGTTGACTGTTGTGCCTACTAGTTCCGCTGTATATTCTGCCCAATGCAAAGTTTGCCAACGGACAAAATAATGCGCGGTTTTCGTCCTGAGCAACAAAGTAAGGCGCTTCATAGAGAGACAACCATTTCCTGGGGCTTAAAGGTAACGATCATTTCAGGCGGCTTACTGTGACGAAGACCTGCGGTTCCTTCGGAGTTGCGCAAAGCGCTAATCGCAGTTGCATAATCTCTAACACCCAAAATTGCAGATCCGGCAACGATCGTATTCGCTTCTGCCTCTAGCACTTGCCACAATCAGCAGACAAGATAAACGCTGCAATCGCCGGATTGAATGGGCTTCATAATTTAGCCAGGAATTGAGGAGATATTAAAGAATTGACGAAACATTAGTGGATAGAGAACTTGCTGCTGCTTGATCGACCATCCACATCACTTTGCCCTGAGTCGGACGAATGATTTGTGCAGGCAAGCGATCGGGCTGATACTGTCCTTCCAACACAGCTTTCAGCGTTGCTGCTTTTTCAGACCCAGTAACAAAAAAGATGACTTTCCGTGCGTTGTTGATCACAGGTGGCGTTAGCGTGATGCGATGAGTGTCTAACTTTTCTACCCAAGATGCAACCACCGAACGAGACTGTTCATGAACCGCGTCGGTTCCGGGGAAGAGAGAAGCGGTATGTCCGTTAGACCCCATCCCCAACAGTACTAGGTCAAAGCGAGGAAACTGATGTTCACCAAGCTGAAAGAATTGTTTCAGGTCTTGCTCATATTCAGTTGCCACCTTTTGAGCATTCGGATTCTCGGCTTTGATGCGATGCACATTTTGGAATGGAATCGGCACTTGAAACAACAATCGTTCTTGTGTCATCCGAAAGTTGCTACTAGGGTCGCTCGGCAAAACGTGACGTTCATCTCCCCAAAATAGATGAACTTGATTCCAGGGAATTTGTTTGCGCCACGGTTGAGTTGCCAGCAGAGCGTAAAGACTTTTGGGAGTTGAACCGCCGGAGAGCGCGATCGTAAATTGTCCTCTGGCTTGAATCGCTTGGTTTGCCTGTTGCACAAACTCGGTAGCAGCAGCCCAAGTTAACGCTTCAGGATTGGGGAAGACTTGAATGTCAGGTTTTACCTGTGTTCGGATTAATTCTTGCATCATTACTTCCTTTAATTGAGAACCGGAACTTGAACGTGAGACGGCTTTGTGTTGTAAATGTCCATAATGGTGTTGAGTAGCTGCACCGCATCTGGTTTGGAACGCTCAAAGGAATTGCGTCCAATCACTGAGCCAAATCCATATCCATCACGGATAGCCCGAATTTCATTTAGCAAAGCATCGTCATTGTCGATCTCTCCACCCGAAAAGATAACAATTCGCCGTCCGTTAAAGGCACATTGCACCACATGATGCACTCGCTCAGCTAATGTCGCGATCTGGATCTGTTCTTTCTCGTACACCTTGCGGGCTGCCTCCTGTTCAATGTGTTCGTTTGGCAGTTTCACCTTGATGATGTGAGCACCTAATTGAGCAGCAATCTGAGCCGCATAGCCAATCACGTCGATCGCCCTCTCACCCATTTTGCTTAAACCCGATCCGCGGGCATAAGACCAAATCATCACCACTAATCCATGCCGCTTTGCTTCTTCGGCACAGGCTCGAATCTGTTGGTACATCTCAAACCGATGTTCTGAACCAGGATAGATAGTAAAGCCAATGCCTACACATCCTAGCCTCAGTGCATCCTCCACGCTGCCAGTCAGTGCTTGCGTTGGGTCTGGCTCAGCGAGCAACACATCGTGATTGTTGGCTTTAAGAATCAGGGGAATTTTACCTGCAAATTCTCGTGCTCCTGCTTCCAAAAATCCTAGCGGTGCGGCATAGGCATTGCATCCCGCGTCGATCGCTAACTCAAAATGATAACGTGGATCATAAGCAGGTGGATTGGGTGCAAAACTACGAGCCGGACCATGTTCAAAACCCTGATCCACAGGTAGAATGACGAGCTTTCCCGTTCCTCCTAATTTCCCGTGATTCAGCAATCTTGCCAGGTTTGTCAATGTACCTGGGTTGTCGCTACCATACCAACTGAGAATTTCTTGTACTCGATGAGACATTGTTGTTTCTCCTAAAAGTATTGTCTGGCTAAAACTATTCCCTTTTCCCCAAGGCACATCCTGCCAACAACCACGACAAAACCAGTACACTTGATGATGGCGAATGTGACGCAGGAGTGGACGAGAACAATAGGGACAAACGGCTTCACCTACTACAGGACTATACCGTCGATCGAAGACGGTGCTTGGGTCTGTCTACTGCATCATGATTACCTAAGATGAACGATTCAACCGCTTTGGCAAACCCCTCCTCCTCATAGGATGCCGTGATGTAGTCAGCCTGCTTCTGCACTTCTGCACTGGCATTACCCATTGCAATGCTCAAACCACTTCGTTCAAACATTGGCACATCATTGGGCATATCTCCAATTGTGGCAATCTCCTGGCTAGGAATTTCTAGTAGTTGCGAGAGACGATCGACCACCGCTCCTTTGTTGGCATGAGGATGTGTCACGTCCAAATAGTAAGACTGCGATCGAGCAGCAGAAACCTGCTCCCCTCCACCCGAACTAGCTCCTGCCTGGCAGTGGACATGCGAACCAAACACTTTTTGAACCTCTGTTTCACACTTGGCAACAGCATTGAGGTCATCGCTAACACCAACAATTTTGACCACATTATCGAGTAAGCCATCAAAGCTAGAAACTACTGTGGGTGGAAACTTGACTGTCCACTCTTCGCGATCGACATGAGGCCCATGCCGTTCATGCACAAACCAATCCTTGCCGCGGTAGATCCAAACATCTAGATGATGAGCAACAATCATTTGGATAACGTCTGGAACGATGGTTGTAGGTAAGACATTCTCCTCTAATGTGGAAAAGTCAGGATGCACAAACAGACCGCCATTAAATGCTGCGATCGGTTCTGTTAGTTTCAGAGCATCAGCAATCATTTTCATCCCTAATGGCGGACGACCACTGGTAATGGTGAAACGAATGCCTGCGTCCCATAGTTTATGAATGGCTGCACGAGCGCGATCGGTTAAAATCTTGTCTTTTGTCACAAGCGTACCATCGACATCTGCCAGCAGCAACGAGATTTTAGGTGGCTTGGGAGAATGGGGATTCATGATAAAAAAGTTTGCTTGTGAATTGTTAATGCCTAATTGATTGAAGACAACCTATACAATCGATCGCACGACACCGCCATCAACCCGTAGGGCTGCGCCATTAATGGCAGACGCTAAGGGGCTAGCAATAAATGCAACCAGTGCCGCTACTTCCTCGGTTGTCGCGAACCGTTTGATCAGCGAAGATGGACGAACTTTCTCAAAAAACTCTTTTTCTACCTGCTTGGGAGCAATGGCTTGGTCTTTTGCTAATCCTGCAATAAAACCTTCAACCCCTTCTGAACGAGTAGGACCGGGAAGCACTGAATTGACCGTGACATTAGTGCCAACCGTTGTCTCTGCTAAACCACGAGCAAGTCCCAGTTGTGCAGTCTTCGTCACGCCATAGTGAATCATTTCTGCTGGAATATTAATGGCAGACTCACTAGAGATGAAAATAATGCGTCCCAAGTTCTTCTTCAGCATCAGCGGTAAGTAATGTCGCGAGAGCCGCACTCCACTCATGACATTTACTTCCAGAAATTTCATCCACTCGTCGTCGGGAATTTCCTCAAAGGCTTTGGAAGCAAAAATCCCTAAGTTATTGATCAGAATATCCACTTCTGGGAATTGCGCGAATAATTCTGAAGCTCCTGCCTGCGTTCCGAGGTCTGCGACCACACCCTGAAGTTTGGCATCCGTTACGGTTTGTTTAATGTGAGCGATCGCGCCATTGACTCGCTCAGTCGTGCGTCCATTAATGACCACAGTTTCCCCTTCTTGGGTGAGGGTAGTTGCGATCGCTAACCCAATACCTGCCGTAGAACCGCTGACCAAAGCTATTTTGCCTGTTAGGTTAAGATCCATCTATCCTGCTCCTTTAGTTGGCATTAAATCAAACGATGTCCACCATCAACATGCAGCACTGTTCCTGTAGTGAAACGGTTTTGCATTAGAAATAGAACGGCATCTGCTAGATCGTTAGCTTGACCTATGCGCCGAGCTGGAAGTTGCTTGCCCAGGTTCTCAAAAAATGCATTGCGCTCCTCCTCTGGCATTTCATTCCAAGAGGGCATTTCCACCACTCCCGGTGAAACTGCATTGACGCGGATAGGAGCCAGTTCAACTGCTAGAGAGCGTGCAAAAGCTGCCAAGGCTGCGTTAGCCGCAGAAACTACTGATGCATTGGGGAAGAGCTTCCAAGCCGCAACTCCAGAGAAGAACGTAATGGAACCCTTCTGACTCAAACGAGGATCCGCGTGTTTGACAGCGTAAAATGGGCCGAGAATTTTGCTAGCAATGTTAGCTACTGCTTCTGCTGCGGCTAATGCAGTAGCTAACCCTATACCCGAACTCGCTCCGATAATGACAACCCTTTTGCCTGAGAGTGACATAACTGTGCTTTTCCTTTAAATTTCCGATGATTTCTGATTTTCTATCACTGTCTTCCGAACCCTAGTCTTTGGCAGCCCCAAAGATGACGACCTACAAAGTTCTGCTAAATGAACCGAGGCTTGGATTGGAGACGGTGGAGCGACTGCAATCGTCATGATGATATTTCCACATGTTCTTCAAGATGTCCGCCGAACTGATAGCGCATGGCAGAGAGGAGCTTACTAGCAAATTCGTCCTCACCTCGTGAGCTAAAACGCTGATAGAGAGCAGCACTCAACACTGGTGCAGGAGTCCCTTCATCGATCGCTGCCATAATTGTCCAGCGTCCTTCTCCAGAATCAGAAACCTGACCTGTAAAGGTCGAGAGATGAGGATCTTGGAGTAGTGCGATCGCGGTTAAATCCAGCAGCCAAGAGGCAATGACGCTACCGCGTCGCCAAACCTCAGCAATATCCGGTAAATTAAAGTCATATTGGTAGTTCTCTGAATTACGGAGCGGAGTCGATTCGGCGCTGGCAGCTCGCTGTTGTTTACCCACATTCGCGTGATGCAGAATGTTGAGTCCCTCGGCATAGGCTGCCATGATTCCGTATTCGATACCGTTATGCACCATTTTGACAAAGTGACCCGCACCGTTAGAACCACAGTGCAAATATCCTTGTTCTGCTGTACCACTCACCTGATCTCGACCCAGCGTACGAGAAATGTCACCCTGTCCGGGAGCCAATGTTTGCAGGATCGGATCGAGATAGCGCACAGCCGCTTCCGGTCCACCAATCATCATGCAATAGCCCCGCTCTAGCCCCCACACTCCGCCGCTGGTTCCGATGTCAACGTAACTAATTCCTTTTGATTTGAGCGATTCTGCCCGACGAATATCATCGATGTAATAGGAATTGCCACCATCAATCAGAATGTCTCCTGCTTCTAGCTTTTGAGCTAGTTCCATTACCATATCTTCGGTGGGATCCCCGGCAGGCACCATCAGCCAGATAGCACGAGGTTTATCAAGTTTTTGGACGAAATCATCCAAGGTATAAGCTGCGATTACCCTTCCGGGAAACTGCGAAGCATCCGCGCCTTCCGATGCAAGCTGTTTCGCTTTCTCTGGTGTGCGGTTGAACACGACACATTCATGATTACTTCGCAACAGTCGCCGCGCGATGTTCGCGCCCATACGTCCTAGACCAATGACACCAAGTTGCATTGTTGTTTCTCCTGATTCACTGTAATAGCTGTTGAATTATTGTTTGCAGTGTGACTAAACCCGCTTGAACATCTCTGCCTAGATGCACTCGTAATGCACGACGATCACGGTCTGCCAAAACCTGAAAGTCTCCTCGTGCTTGGGCAGCTTTCACAATGCCAAAGGTGTATTTCTGCTGAGGAACGGGAATATCTATTGCATCATCACAGGTGATTTGGAGAAACACACCGCTATTAGGACCGCCTTTGTATGCTTGTCCAGTCGAGTGTAAAAAGCGAGGACCGAAGCCTAAGCAGGTCGCAACTTTTTTGGCATCTCGAACCGTTTCTCGGATCGTTTGCAGTTGCGTTTGATAGGCATCATTGCGATCGAGGTACGCCAGTAGTGCAAAGTAATCTTTTGGCTGTAATCGATTTAAGTGGGCACGAAGGTAACCCCCCATCGATTGGTCACTTCCTGCCGCTTTGCGTAGCGCAACTGCATTTGTAGAATCTGTAAATAATTGAATTCCAGCTTCCACCGCGATCGGTGTTTCAGAGGGTAATGTACCGGATTTTTCGTACTCAATCGTTAACTGACGAGTCACAATTTTGCTAGCTTCCACATCCGGTTGATCAAAGGCATTGATACCAATAATCGAACTTGCTACTGCTGTGGCAATCTCCCACCGAAAAAACTCCTGACCGATTTGATAGCGATCGGCAACGGAAATACGAATTACAGGTTGTCCTGCTTCTTGTAAGGCTGTAACTGCCGCATCCTGAACAGCATCAGGGTTTAATTCCAAGCGAATGTAGGCAAAGATGCGATCGCTCCCATACTTATCTGGAGTTCCTAATGGTTCTCGATCCACTGGAATCAATCCCTTGCCATCTTTACCTGTAGACTCTGCTAGCAGTTGCTCTAGCCATGCGCCTAAATCTGCAATTCCTGGTGACACAATCAACGTTACTTTGTCTCGTCCCTGGTTTGCCAGCACACCCAAAATATTGCCTAATACAACACCTGGATTCTCTTTTGCCGGAACTGATGGCGCACAAGAATGCACCATAATCTCAGCCGTATCTAGGAACTTCACTACATCCACACCCATTGCCGCCGCAGTCACCATGCCAAAGTTCGATAGGGCAGAGTAACGACCGCCAATACTGGGTACACCGCAGAAGACACGATGGAAATCATCGCCTTCAGCAATGTGTTGCAGTTTAGAGCCAGGGTCAGTGATAGCGATAAAGCGGTTGCCAGCGGATTCTGCACCCAGAATTGCCTGCACACGATCGAAGAAGTATTGTTTGAAGATATTTGGCTCTAGCGTACTGCCAGATTTGCTCGACACAACGAACAAAGTCCGAGTGAGATCAAGCTGGTGTTCGATCGCTTTAATCTGAGCCGGATCAGTGGAATCGAGAACCAGCAGTTCGGGAAAGCCTTCTGTTTTACCAAAGGTTAACTTCATGACCTCTGGGCACAGTGACGAACCACCCATTCCCATCAGTAACACGTGAGTAAACTTCAGAGCTTGCACTTCTTGCGCCAGTTGCTTGAGAGGCTCAAGGTGTGCAAGTTGGTCTTCAGTAATACCAAGCCAACCTAGCCATTTATTTTCATCTGTGCCCGTCCAGAGCGTTGCATCGTGTGCCCAGAGACGACAGATCTTGCCGTTCTGCTGCCAATCATTCAGAGATACCTGAACAGCAGTATTGAGGGCATCCGGCAATTTATAGGTGAAGCGGTCGAGTTTTGTATTGAGAATACTTACTCGCTTGTTCTCGACTGCACTTAATAATTGATCAAAGGCATTGCTGAAGAGCTGCACACCTTCTGTTAGCAAGTTATCCGTAATCTGCTGCAAAGAGATTCCTGCTTGCTGTAATTTTGATAGGGTCGATCGCGCATCATTCAATTCTTCAGTTAGGCTAGCTCTTGGATGTCCATGATCGCGGAAAGCAGATAGCGTGGTTGGTGGAATTGTATTCACTGTGTCAGATCCAATCAATTCTTCGACATACCGCACATCACTATATTGTGGATTTTTTGTTCCTGTACTTGCCCACAGCAGTCGTTGAGTTTGTGCCCCTTGACTTGACAATTGCTGCCAACGACTTGATTGATAGATCTTTTGATAGTGCTGATAGGCGAGTTTAGCATTCGCGATCGCTACTTTGCCTAATATGCTTTTGAGCAAATCGCGTTGGTCTGCATCCGTAGTGGTTTTGAGTTGAGCCGTGATCAAGCTATCGACAGCGGTATCAATCCGGCTAACAAAGAAACTCGCAACACTAGCAATGCGGCTGATATCTCCCCCTTTTGCCGCAAGCATTTCTAGACCAGTGATGTAAGCATTAGCGACTTGTTCATAAGCATTTAGAGCAAATAGCAGCGTTGCATTGATATTGATGCCTTCGCTGATGAGTTGTTGAATCGCAGGGATTCCGGCAGGCGTTGCAGGCACTTTGATCATCAAGTTCGGGCGATCGACTTCCTGCCAGAGTCTACGGGCTTCAGAAATCGTTTGTTGAGTGTCGTTTGCTAAATAAGGAGAAACTTCCAAACTGACATAGCCATCGCGGCGATCCGTCTGTTCATAAATCGATTTCAAGATATCAGCCGTTGCTCGAATATCTGCGATCGCAAACGACTCATACAGCGACATCACATCGTGATCCCGGTTCTGCTCGATCGTGGTTAATGCCGAATCATAATCAGTGCTGCCTGCGTTTAGCGCAAAGCGCAACTGTGAAGCAACCGCTTTTTCAAAAATAGAAGGATTTGAAGTAACTCCCCGCAATCCATCTTCATCAATTAACCGTTGGAGTTCACCACTGCTCACCAAACTGCGCCGAATGTAGTCTAGCCAGACAGACTGCCCATGAGATTGTAGGGCTTGCAAAGAATTTTTTGTCTGAGATGCTTGTAAAGTAACCATCAGTTCATATCCTCTTGATACTAGCTCTCAACGCATCTAGAGTAAGAGCGAAGGTGAAAAAGAAAAGGAATGAAATCCAAACAATTTTCCCTTTGCCCTTTACTCGTCAAGTATTGCAGCCCGCTTTCTTTAGTCACTGATCGAAAGCTCAACTTCCAGAGTTACACTTTGATAGTGCATCCAGTTGTCTCGAAACGAGTGCTCCTGCTGTTTGAGGAATGAACTGACAATCTGTTAAGCGGAGTTCGCCAACATTAGAATTCTTAGTTCCTGATTCTGCACTGACATCTGGTTGCTTCAACACAGGTGGTGGCGGAGTTTCAGAGCTGTCTTTGGTTGCCGTATCGAGGTTTTGCTCGGCTGCTTCTCCTGAAGTCGCTGGCTGAACAGCCAAGTGATAGTCTCCAGTTGAGATTGCATGGTTTGAGGGAGTGAAAGACCATGCGGCAGATTGAATGCCAACAACAGCAATCGCTAACGCTGAACTCATGGTCAATTTAGATAATTGCATAGTAAAATCTCCTTCCTCGTAGAATTGTTGGTTTGTATTGCAGCTTAATCGTTGTCGTAGGTCTGAACTTGAGCAGTCCCAATGGGAATATCTTCCGTCTCCCCAACGTAGCGAACTGAAATTGGATAGAACCAGATATCATTGTTGTTAACCGAACCAGTGACTCCGCGGAGAGCAATTTTTAGGGTAGTACCAGGTTGCACGGGACGGGCAAAACTAACGGTGCTACTATTACCATTCACCGAGACAACGGCATTAACAGGTTGTTTTGAACGAGCTGCGACTTTAATTCCTTGTACCACTTTTAGTCCATCTGGAAACCCAATTCTCAGTTGAGAAATGGAATTACCTTCAACTTTGACATCAATAAAATGAGTTGCTGCACCTGATTCAGTTGATTGCGTATCCATCGGGTCGGCATCAGCCATGACAATCTGAGTCGTAGATGGACTAGAACTGGCTATTTGTGCCTGAGCCGCAGGGATTGTCGCAATCATAGTCATTGCTGCATAGAGCGTTCCGAACACAATTTTTTTCAAAGTGCCTCCTAAACAGAAAAGTAAGTGGTAGAAGACTCAAACTGAACTGAGAAATCTATGACGTTGCTTAAATGTAGTTTGCACTTTCAAAATTATCTTCTCCAGTGAAGATAGTTATCTTAAGGCCGAACTTACCAGACGTAGAGCAGTACAAACAAGACAATCCAGATTACATCAACGAAGTGCCAGAATAGAGAAACTGAACTAACACCCCGATGACCAAGGTTGTAATTACCGGGAGTCAAGGAGCGAAAATACATATAAAGCAGCAAAACTACACCCGTGAAAATGTGCAAACCATGAAAGCCAGTTAGCAGATAAAAGGTTGCTCCTGCTAATCCAGCATCCAGACCAAAAGGCATATTGTGCCATTCGATCGCTTGCCGAATTAAAAAAATCACGCCCAACGCAGCAGTCAGTAACCATAGCCGACGAAATCTAACTAGCTTATGGCGATCAAGGGAGCGTTCGGCAAAATAAATCACAATACTACTACAAACGAGAATTAACGTACTGATCGCTGCTCCGTGAATGTCCAATCCAGAAACACCCGCTGGAAACCAGTTTGAGTTCTTCCAGCGCAGCAGTGCATAAGTGGCAAAAAAGCTGACAAAGATGATGCTTTCCGATAGCAGAAACACAGGAAATCCGAAGGTCAGATTATCTCGCTTGAGCATTGATCCTGAACGAGTTGGACTTTCCATCACTGGCTCCTAAGATAAATGGCTCAATGGATCGACAGCTAAACGGTGAGATTCGCCGTATCCATAAGGTTCTGAGGTTACGGTGGGAATCTCTTCAAAGTTCTCGATCGCTGGCGGTGAGGTCGTTGTCCACTCTAAACCAGTCGCATTCCAGGGATTATTTGACGCTTTGCGTCCTCGTAACCAGGAACTAACTACATTGGCAATAAAGGGTAAGGTAGACATTCCTAATAGAAACGCTCCCAAGCTGGCAACGACATTCCACCCGGTATATTGTGGGTCGTAGGAAGAGATGCGACGTACCATTCCCTGCAAACCGATCGGATGCATGGGAAAGAAATTGAGGTTTGCACCAATAAAGGTCAACCAGAAGTGCAGCTTGCCCCAGCCCTCTGAATACATCCGTCCCGTAATTTTGGGAAACCAGTAATAGATTCCAGCATAGATCGCCATCGTGACGGTGTTGAAGACCACATAGTGGAAGTGCCCAACAACAAAATAAGTATTGTTGACATGAATATCAAAGGGGAGTGAAGCCAGCATTACTCCGGTAATGCCCGCAAACAAAAACATTGCCACACCCCCTAACGCAAATAGCATTGGAGTCTGAAAATGTAATTTGCCCCGCCAAACAGTTGCAGTCCAGGCAAACACTTTGATTCCAGTTGGCACTGACACCAACATCGATGTCACCATAAATAAAACTCGCATCCAGTTGGGAGTAGCACTAGCAAACATATGATGCACCCAGACAAGCATACTAATCCCAGCAATAAGTAGCGAGGAAACGGCAACCGTTTTATAGCCAAATAAAGGCTTTCGGGCAAAAGCAGGAATGACTTCTGAGAAGACTCCAAAAGCAGGCAGCGCCATAACATAGACAGCAGGATGAGAATAAAACCAGAACAAGTGCTGGTAGATGACCGGATCACCCTGCTTAAAGGGGCTGAAGAAGTCTGTGCCAAAGGTGAGATCAAACAGCAGCATAACGGCTGCACCCGTGAGGGCAGGTAAGCAAAATAGTTGCAGCAGTTGAGCACTAAGCGTCGTCCAAACGTAGACAGGCATCCGAAAGAAGGACATTCCCGGTGCCCGCATTTGAAAAATGGTTGTGACCAAGTTCACAGCACCCATGATGGATGATATTCCAGAGATTGTGATCGCTAGCAACCAGATGAATTCCCCATTAATCATGTGTCCCGAAGGATTTTGGATGCTGACGGGAGGATATGACCACCAGCCAGCCTGAGCCGTACCGCTAGGTAAGAAGAAGCTAAATAGCAGCAAAACTCCGATAACTGGAATGAGCCAAAACGCGATCGCATTCAACACCGGAAACGCCGTCTCTCTCGCTCCAATCATCAGCGGCACTAAATAATTTGCCAGTCCCACATTCGCTGGAAAGATCCACAGAAAGATCATGACGGTGCCGTGCATTGTGAACAGCCCATTGTAAAGGGAGCGATCGACGACATCCAACTGTGGTGTGAGCAATTCAGCACGTACAATCATGGCGAACAAGCCACCAATCAGGAAAAAGAGAAATGCAGTTACTAAATATTGAACGCCAATGACCTTATGGTCGGTGCTAAAGCTGAAATAGCGCTTCCAACTCATTGGGTTCAGTTTGGGCGGATCGTCAGTACTTTCAACGGAAATGTTCGTCATCACTTACCTTCCTGATGTTATTTGTTGATGAGGGGAGGCTGAGCAGGTGGGACCGTGTGCCAATTGCTTCGTAGTGGCATTGCAGGAGGTTGAATGTGTTCAGATTTTGCTGGATTCGCTGCTGGAACAGGTGGACGGGTAGCAGTTTCAGCTAGCCATTGGCTGTAACGTTCAGGAGCATCGACGTACACGCTTGCTTCCATGAGAGCAAAGTAAGTCCCGCTAAACTGAGAATCATGCAGTTGATATTGACCAATGCGACTGGGAGTAAATTTGAACTCGATCGTCTGGTTTGGGATAATGTCTTGCTTAATGCGGAAATTGGGCACGTAGAAGCCATGCACCACATCTTCGGACTGCAACATTAGACGAACTGGCTGATTGACAGGAAGGTGCAATTCTGTGCTGGTAATGTTTCGGCTAGGATAGTGAAACGACCAGGACCACTGTTTCGCGATCACCTCAATTTGTTCAGCACGCTGCATGTTGTTATTGCCCACCTCAGCATAGGCTGGCGCTTCTACAAAGTGTAGATGAGCTAGCGGTAGAGCACCGAGCGTGTTCATGCGTTGATAGATGTTGTAGCTGTAGATAGCAATCCAAGTTACTAACAGAATTGGAATCACCGTCCAGGTAATCTCCAGCTTCAAATTGCCCCGGATAGCAGGCGCATCGCTTGTGTCTCTGGCTCGGTAAAACAAAACTGAATATACCAACACTCCCATAACACCCAGGAAAACGATCGTTCCCAGCGTGACCAGGAAGCTAAACAAATGACCGACGGGTTCAGCTTCTGCTGCTGCCGCGATTGGTAGCCAATCATAGGCTTGCTGGCCTATTGTATGGCTGGCAAAGATAATCACGCCAACCCAAATCGATAACAGCACAATGTTAAAAGTTCGCATGATAATTCCGTTTACGGTTGAAGGACTTGATTGGGGTTCTCGCCTTGCTGAATCAATCCAGCAGCCGTACCATGTACACCAAACTCGGCTCCTAATTGCGCTCCTAATGTGCCGTGAACAAACATATACCCCAGAATAAACACTCCTGCCAGCAGATAGCTCCACTGCACTTGTTGAAGATTGTTCTTGCGCCAGCGAAATCGCTGGTATCCTCGCCAGATTGTCATTGCTACAATTAGGGTCAACAACAGTACTCCACCAACACCATGCAACAGCATCGTTGTACCTGCACCCAATCCCCAATCACTTTTCATATCTGTAGGAGGATTTGCCAGAAGTAGCTCGAAAAATCCTGCCGCGACCGTGAAAAACGAAATCACAGATGCCGCGACAGTGTTGTACCAGGCAACATCAAAAAAGTTAGACCGACTGACTGGCATTGCAAAAAACTTGAGAATTGATCGCTCTAACGGAAATAACGTACCTGCGAAATCGAAGGCGATCGCGATAATAAACAATCCCAAGGTCAAATGGACAAAGTTGGGATGCAATGGAAATCGGTAAGGTAATCCATTTGCCCCTACTTCAATTCCCAATTGCTTTAATTGCTCAATTAGTTGTAGGTTCATTTCACAAGTCCTTGTTTTATTGCTTTCACCACAGGCACCGTGTGCAGTCCATAGACCCAATCCACTAAGTCACCGAGGTAAATTTGCAAACAGACAAGACACATTAAAAACGTGGCTGCACCGAGATAAGCCACAGGCACCTTTAACGGATCACGAACCCGAATGATGCCACGCCACGCGGTAATCGCAACTAGAATCACCGCAATTGACCAGCCATTCACGGTGTGCCAATCTAAGGCAGGTTGGGCAGCCGCATAGGGTTGTGCTAATCCCGCTTCAAATTCACCAAAAATCACCGCAACAAAAACAGCAACGGACGCAACAACTAAATTCCACCAACTTACCTCAAACATCCGATGATTGCGGCTGAGATATCCAGCAACATCACAGAAGTAGGCGAAAAACACCATCGCAATCACAAAGTGGACAACGATCGGGTGAATCGTATCTGGATAGGGAAGATTCTGGTCATTCAACGGCGGCAGAGGCATCACGTTCTCCTGATCTATTAAGGCAGAGTATGAGGCTGTCCAGAATGTAGCGTTAGCATCCACATCCCATCGAAAAGCAGATTGATGCCTACCCAAGTCCCAATCAGCCAGACTGCACTAAACGGAAAGCTAGACCAGATGAAAATCCCGCAAATAATCCCTGCGATGCCGCTAACGAGCATCCACCCCCAGTTTGGTGAAGCTCGGCGCATTTGAAACGCAAGTGAGATTTGAATGATGCCTTGGACAAAAATTGTAACGCCTAAGACTAACGTGAAGGCAAGCGCCCCCTGAAGCGGATCTGTTAGGACAAAAATTCCCGCTAGAAGATACAAAAGTCCTAGAATGACCTTCCAGGCGACTCGACCTGCCCCTTTAGATTGAAAGGCATAAACGATTTGAGCAATTCCAGCGAAGATAAAGACCCAGTCAAACACTAAGGTCGAAGTAATCGTGGCAAAAAAGGGAAATGTGATCGCAATGATTCCCAAAACAATCATAAGGACTGCGATCGTCGTTAACCCTCTAGAGTTAATCGCTTGTTCTCTCGTTTCAGATTCAGTAACTCTCATGTTGCTCTCCCTGGTTGAATTAATGCGGCAGTAGTATCATGGTCTCTTGGCTGTAGAACTATGGAGTTGATTGGGTAGGTGGATTTGGTCGTGGTTGTTTGAACTGTTCGGAGGGTGGCGTTCGTAAGCCGAAATAGGCAGCAATCAGGAAAGCAATCGGGGCAAGAATCGCCAACGCTTTGACCAGCGATCGGTCTCGTTGCTCAGCCAGAGAAAGCGGTTGTTTCACAGCAGTTTCTGACTCTAACTTGGGTCGATGATAGTGATGAAAGGTTTCTTCCTTCAGCCATTCAGCGGTTGCTCTAAAGTCATGGAGTGGGGTGGGCAACATTTCTAAATACGTTGCACTACGAATGAGATCACCGGGTTTACCAGCCACCTGAACTTTGTCAAACAAGTTTGCCACCCCATTCCCCAACCCTAATTTCATCAGCGTACCTCGAAGACCCACATGAGCTGGGCGAGGAGATGCCCCTTTTGCAAGTGCAATCAAATTGTGGGCAATGCTTGCGCCTTCCTGATACGCCACCTGTGCTAGAGCGGGTAGTTGCTTTGACTGTACATCTGCGCAATCGCCCGCCGCAAACACTTCTGGAAAATCCAGCAATTGCAGCGTTGGGGTCACGATCGGTAACCCATGCTTATCTATATGATCTGCGGGAATTTGAAACTTCAGACTTTGAATGAGCGGATTCACAGCAGTACCCGCTGTCCAAATGGTAGTTTGGGTCAACAGTGTCTTTATCTCAGTGCTATTAGCAGGTTGATACTCTAAGTGGTTTGCATCAACAGACTTCACACCTACACCTAATATCAATTCAACGGGTACTGTTCGCGTTCTAAAAGCGTGGAGAGCTTCCTCCTGCAAACCTGCGTTAACATCTCCCGCTAGAATCGTCTTGCCGTGATTGATTAAGACAATGCGAATCTCACGCATATCGCCGCCGAGTCGGGCATACCAGTAAGGCAACAAATCCGCCAGTGTTGCCGCCATTTCTACCCCCGTTGGACCTGCTCCTACGATCGCAAAGGTCAGCAGCGATCGCCGTTGCTGCTGATCCTTAATTTGGCTGGCACGTTGTAAACAATCGCGTAGCTGACGCTCCAGCGCGATCGCATTCTCTCGTGTCCGAAATGCAAAGGCGTTTTTCTGTGCGCCCTCTGTTCCTAAATAGCCTTGAACACTGCCAACGGTTAAAACAAGATGAGCATAGGCACAGTCTGAGCCAGAGGCTAACGTGAGTTGTTTTTGGCGCAGGTCGATCGCCGTTACCTTGTCCTGCACAAAGTGAATATCACTACCTTGCAGCAACTCTTTATAAGTGGGACAAACGGTATCTTCTGATAACTCGCCTGTCAATAGTTCATACAGCATCGGCTTGAAAACAAACCGTTCTTGCGGATCAATCAAGGTAATCGAGCGAGGATCATGCCGATGACGCAAATGCAACGCTGTAAAAAGACCTGTGAAGCCCGCTCCGACGATAAATGTTGGGCGAGAAGAGTTCATTTTAGTAAAGGATAGATAAACAGCAGCAAGTAACTAACAAATGATTCAATTAAAAATGGGCAAGCAGCCAACAACGATCGCAACCGATAGCAACATCATGTAGACAATTGAGTACTTAAATAACGACCGTGCCATTTCTAAATCTGAAGGTGACTGCATCAACAACCAGGCTTTATGAACAAAAATGCTACCCAAAGCGATTGCAGCAATGACGTACAACCAACTCATACCCTGGAGCGAATAGGCGAGAAGTAAGGTAACTGGAACCAAGATTAAGGTGTAGGCAAAAATTTGCCGAGTCGTGGTTTCATTTCCGGCTACCACGGGCAACATTGGAACATCCACCCTGGCATAGTCATCTTGAATGATCATTGCCAATGCCCAGAAATGAGGTGGTGTCCAAAGAAACACGATCGTAAACAAGCACCACGCTGTCCAACTCAAATCACCTGTCACTGCTGCCCAGCCGACTAAAGGTGGGATCGCACCTGCCGCTCCTCCTAAAACAATGTTCTGGGTGTGATGCCGTTTCAACCAATGGGTGTAGACCAGCACATAAAGGAGAATCCCGACCATTGCTAAGTTGGCACTCAACAGATTCGCGCAAATCACTAAAAGGGTAAATGAAATTAGCGTGAGCGCGATCGCAAACAGTAAAGCATGATGAGGCTGTATCTGACCTGATGGCAGCGGACGATGACGAGTTCGTTCCATCGCAAAATCAACGTCCCGATCGTAGAGACAGTTGAACGTATTGGCGGCTCCTGCAGCACAAGCACCGCCGGCTAAGGTGACTAATAGTAGCCAGAAATCAATACGTCCTTTTGCTGCCATTGTCGTACCAGCAGTCGTTGTAATCAGCAACAATACAATAATGCGAGGTTTGGTAAGCTGAATATAACTTTGAATCACTTGCCAAATCGTTTGATGACAGTGAGTTGTGGAACTAGAAATTACTGTCTTGTCCATCACATTTGCCTACTGCTAAACAATCAATACCAGCGATCGCAAACTAATATCTATCTGAAGTAGATCCCACAGAAGCTGTCGTCACAGATGTGTTCATCGACGTAGAGATCTGTATTAGACTGTGCAACAACACCGCATTTTTGACCATTCAAGTTTGTATAGCTAAGCAGAGTTTCACTACATCCTTTTGAACTAGGCGTTGCAGTTTTTGAAGTGTTTCAGAACTCTGGAATGATCGTGCTTTCCGAGGTAACCTAATTGGGGGGTTCAGAGCAACAAAATTTGGAAGTTAATTACGGAGTTATGATAATTTCGCTAACTTTGCCACAACTCCATAATTCAATTCGTCTTGTTCAAACGTAACAACTGTTCTATACAAAGTGTAATTAAGTGTCTGCTATTGAGTTAAGCCGCAACCGGTTGATTGACCTCATGACCCGCGTTCTTTAGAATCTGTGCGCTCGATCGATTTCCTCATCCGTCCCAGAAGCAATTACCACAAACTTACTAGCTTTAATTTCTAGGTCGTACTTTAAAGCTTGCTCCTTGGGAATTCCTAATCCAACCAAAGCACCCACCAACCCCCCGGCAACAGCAGCACCTACACCACCCAAAATCATTCCTTCAATCCAACCTGCCAGCACTCCAACAGCGTGTCCAGCAACAATTACAGGTCCAACTCCTGGAATAAACAGCAGACCGACCCCAGTAAGAATGCCGAATAATCCACCAAAAAAGCTGCCCCAATAGCTTGCTTCTCCGGCTCCAGCTTTAGCCGTATCTTGCCAAGTAAGGAAGCCGCGAACATGCTCAGAGGCTTGATAGTCCTTACCAACAATCGAAATCTTTTGCATATCGAAGCCCGCTTTCTGCAGGTCTAAAACGGCGGCTTCTGCTTCAACATGAGATGGAAAAACGTTCACAACTTCGTGTTTGTCTGACATAAATCTATCTCCTTAACAACCAAAAAACATAAACGAATCAGTAACCATCAATCATTGAAAAAGCACGATCGCTTTCAGATTTACCAGCTATCAGCATTCTGTCTGTCAGAAAAGATCAGAACAGAGTAGTAAATTGCAACCTGAACGAAATCAACAAATCAATCTGTTTCATCCGTCTTGTCCACAAGCTTGACTTAGAAACGATCGCCCGTTCTTGAACACTTCTAACGTTCCCTGCTGTCGGTGATCTCCCCGTCCGCCAAGAACTTGGTACACATAGTTGCTGTTCCTAAACTTATATACCTCAGCGGCTCCTGTAGTCTCCCTGGTTCCTTTGCCCAAACTTAAATTTCCTAGAGGTCCTTTAGCGCGGTAAAGCAGTTCACCTGAAGCATATCGTCTCCAAACATCTACAGTGTAATCATTTTGGCACTTCAGGCTAAGCAGTAAATCCGCAGTGGAGTCAGCCGAAGCAGGTAAGGGGAGATGAGCTAAAACACAAGTCATCAAACCCAACAGTACTGTAGATTGTTTCGGTAGTAGTTTCATTGTTTCCTCCTGTCTTGAAGCCTCTCAAATTACCCTGTTGCTAGAAGACCGTGAACAAGAATCAACAACACAACCAATGTAACGATGATATAGAGTCGATCGCGCTGTTGCCAAAATGCAAATACTGAAAACGCAACTCGTGCAACTGGAGTTAGAATCAATAGCAAAATGCCGAGTTGAATGATACCTCGCCCCCGAAATGCCAGTGCATCATTGAAAATTCCAGGAGCTTGGCGGAGATCAGCAGGTTCTCCTCGGAAGATATGATCTTCAGGAATGTCATTGCCGTTGTAAAACAGATAAACGATGCCACCTACAATCACGATCGCTGCTGCTAAAGTGACTCCTGTCCGCAAAAGCATACTGATTGTGATTTCAACTTGTTGGTCTGTCCATTGGCGTGTAGTTGCCATGTTAAATCTTTCCTGTGATGCCGTTATAAATCATTTCAATGCCGATCACGAATAGAACGAAGCTAAAGACCAGGCGCAGCGCAGTAACTTTCGCTCGCACTAGCACTTTGGCTCCACACCACGCTCCTACCAACACACCCAATAGCACAGGCATACACAACCCCGGATCAATGTAACCCCTGCCGAGATAAATTCCAGCACTGGCAGCGGCTGTCACTCCAATCATGAAATTGCTCGTAGTCGTAGACACCTTAAACGGCAGTTGCATCACCTGATCCATTGCCACTACCTTGAGTGCTCCAGAACCGATACCTAGCAAACCAGAGAACGCTCCTGCTATCAGCATTACAGCAAATCCACTTGGAACATGTTGAACGTGATAGGGCTGTTCACCCCCTGAAGTTGGATAGCTACCATCTAGCTTTAAATGGATTGCCAGAGGATCTGCTGTGTGATCAACGGCTTGTGTATTATGCGGGCGATCGCTGAGATAGGTTGAGATTAACAACACTATCCCAAACAAAATTGCAATCACTCTAGTGGGAGCCTTTGCCGCAATTAGCGCTCCAGTAACGGCTCCAAATGTTGTAGCAACTTCCAGAAACATACCAACCCGGATATTAGAGTACCCTTCTCGAACATAGGAAACCGCTGCTCCAGACGACGTGGCAATCACAGACACTAATGCACAACCGATCGCATAGCGCAAATCTACGTCAAGCCCTAGCGTCAAAAGTGGTACAACCACAACTCCTCCTCCTAACCCAGTCAAGGCACCTAGTAAACCTGCCAGAATAGAAGATATGCCAATAATTGCGGTGAATTCAAGGTTGTTCATAGTTCAGCACTCGTAAGAAATCCCAACCCAACACAGCCACTTTCAAGTACGATCAGATGTCTAGGTATTTGCATCTCCATTGCCTTGACGTAAATATAGACAATCGACTCTTATTTGTCGTCCACTCGGAGTTGACATTTTTGTGCGATCAAACGATGGATGAAACAATCCATCTAAAACAGAAGCTTGGCTTATACTAAAGTTAGAATTTGGATATCAACTTTAGTACAAGCCAAACTAACTTCCTTATCCTGTGCTTAATTTATCTATTTTCACTTGCAGGCTCAATTGCAACAAAAGAAAATGGGGGCGTTGATATCTAGCAGACAGTGACAATGGAAACGGCTCCTCAGAGACTCATTGACTTTCTCAAAGACACCCTACATCTCTCAACAGCCTGCATCGCTCTAGCCTGGAAGCAAGCTGAACAAACTCCTAGCCTGATGCCGATTGCTCTTTGGCAATATGCGCTGATCTCCTTGAACCAACTTGACCAAATTTTTGATTGGTTACACGATTTACATCAAGATTAGGATGTAACTAGCGAAAGTAGCGAGCAGCAAACACCATAGTTAAGTTCCTACAACGTACAAGCAAAACATTGCTTAACTTGCTGATTAAACCATGAACAGTCTTTTGACCTACCGTTTGAATGTGCTGACCCAGATTCGAGTGTTTTTAGGCTCAACCCTTGAAGATCCGAATAACTCGTCGAATTTGTTCAACCTGATCAACGATCCTATTTGTCAATTAAAGCTGGCGAACCTTTATTCATATTGCTGCGATCGTCTTCGTGTTCAGCTTGATCGCTATTATAGGCATTGTGAGCAAAAGCGTTAAACATGCGATCGCTGCCGCACTCGTTGCTAGTTTGCTAATGATTGACTTCTTTTTCCTGGTGGGTCTCTAACGCCGCTTATCGCATTAGTTTATGCTCTCAACTGCTGACGGATATGGCCTTCATTCAGACCCAAACGATGGAACAGCCGATCGTACTCCCTCATCCGCTGCTTTAATTGGCTCAGTTCTTCGACAAGTTGATCAACTTCAATGGATTGTTTTGTTGAAGCCGTGTCAATTGTTGTTTCAGGCGTTATGGCACCAGTTCTATCACTGTTGAATAAGGTATAATCGCTTGCTTCTAACAACAAGCTAAACGCACGAAAAAATGTTTTAAGCGTACTCTTATCAACTTTGACCTCGCAGCTTAACAGGCGGCTGACAGTCCGCTCATCCAGAGTCGATCGCTCACTCAATTGTTCATAGGTGTAGCGCTTGCCGAATTCGTCACCCAACACTCCAGCTTGCATCAGCTTTTGCCACCCTTGATGAGATAGAACTGCACCTCGATTACGACTACGTTTTGCTAATGCGAGATGAGATTCGATTTGGTCATGACTTTGCTGTTGAAGGGAGCCATCTACTGAAGCGATGGGAGTAAATTGAGCGTGTAGAATTTGATTCATCGGTTTCACCTCAGTTTTTCCTACGAATTCCTAACAATTCAATTACATACGATGTTCGCTTCGTTCGTTGCGATAGCGGCGTTGCATGGCTTCAATATATGCAATTAGCTTTGACCTGTCGTCCACTGAGAGTTGAAACTTTTATATGATAGAAAGATTGATCAACTAGTCCATCTAAAATAGAAGATTGACTCGAACTTAAGTTGGAATTCGGACTCAAACTGAAGTACAGATGTTAAGCCAGCACTTGTTTTACTAGAGATGGAACCACTGCAATGTTTTTAACCAATTCATCAGAAAGAGAAAATCGTTGTTTTAGGTAATCGGTATCGTTGTAACTCAACCATACCTCACCGCTAGTTGATTCCCATGCCAGCACTTTCAAGGGTAAATCCAGAGCGATCGTGGGTTCTGCCATCATCAAAGGCGTTCCAGCTTTAGGATTACCAAATAGTAATAGCTGCGTTGGCGGCATCGTTAATCCAACTTTTTCAGCTTCCGCTTTTTGATCAATGCGGGCAAAGATGTTGATACCTTTTGTTTGTAGGATGGCTACTAAGCGATCAAGGGTTTCTGTGACTGAATAGGGACTGGGTAAGCTGATAATGCCGTTATTTGAGTTCATTGCAGTCAACTCCTTGGATTGTGTTTGTACTTACTGCCTCATAGCTTTGTAAACAGCAGATTTAGCCCTTCAGTCATTGTAGGATGAGTCAATACGCCATCTCGTAAAACGGTGTAGGGCATCTGAGCCAGCATCACCATCTGTACAGTCGAAATCATTTCGCCTGCCGCATGACAGAACAAGGTGCAACCGAGAATACGCCCTGTTTGAGTATCCACGATCGCCTTCAGCAATCCATCGGTTTGTCCGGATGTTCTGGCTCTGGGAACTGAAGCACGATATCTTGACCGGATCGATCAACTCTCAAAACCCTCGCATTTAACAGGAATTCAATACCCTCTCGTTTCAACAGAGTTTGAACCGCGATCGCGATATCTGAATCTTGTTGCGACAGAATTTGCTCACTCTGTCCAATCAGGGTCACACGAGAGCCAAAACGTCGGAACATTTGGGCGAATTCTAATCCAATGTATCCACTGCCGAGAACAATGAGATGGTCGGGTAGCTGTTCTAATTCCAGAATCGACTCGCTGGTTAGAAAACCTGTTTCTTCCAGTCCGGGCACTGATGGAATCAGTGGTTTTGTACCTGTATTGATGAACAATCGCTCTGCGGTAAGCTGACGAGTCTTACCTTCAGCCGTGATCACTTCAATGGTCTTAGGAGACACAAACTGTCCTGTGCCAATAATTAAATCATGACCCAGAGCCGTCTCTAGATTGTGCAAGTTTATTGATCGCGCAGATTGCACAACCGATCGCTTTCGCTCAATCACTGCTGCTAAATCAACAGTAGGTGGATTGACGTTAACCCCATACATCGCGCTGTTTCGTACAGTATGTGCAACGTTAGCGCTTGTTACCATCGTTTTAGTTGGAATGCAGGCAACATTAATACACCCGCCGCCAATCATGTTTAAGCTCCGTTCCACAAGGGCAGTTTTTCGTCCGTTTGCAACCAGTGCGGGTGCGAGTGTTTTTCCAGCTTTGCCACCCCCGATAATAATGTCGTCGTAATATTCAGTATTCACCGTTTTCTCCTTGCTAAGAATTGGGCAGCGTAAACGTCACTGTTTCACTAGTGATGACTTTGTGTGTGGGGTCGGCTAGTTCGATCAATACTTTATGCGGACCCGATTCCAAACCGACCAGGATAATCGTTTCGCCACTGGCATCGACAAAGTGCCACGGTGCATCATCGACAGTAATGTGAACATGACCGATACGCGGCGATACGTCGAGGGCACCTTTGCCAAACACGGGCAACACACGCAAGTTCTCCGTCCGGTACTGGATGAAAACACGACCCTGAGATAGTGGTTCGGGAAGCGGTGGATCGACAATCAGCTTGGGTGGCGCTTCGTTTGCGATCGCAATCAACGGTGATGGCCCGATAATATCCCTGGCGCTCAGGATGTGGTTGTTCATTTCTATCTCCTTTATGTGAGAAGCGGGGCAAGTTACGACTTCCAGGGCAGCGGAGACCGATAGGAATTTTCAAACTGATCGATCGCCTCCCAAGTGCGAGGGTTGACCTGTCCAGTAACCGGAATTTTATACCGTTGCTGTAGATCTTTCACCGCAGATTCTGTGATCACCCCAAATACGCCATCCACAACTGCGCCACCTGGGTTTCCTAATCTGACTCCTGCGGCGTGTAAGAATCCGTCATCAGATAAAATTTGCTGCAATTGTGCAACGCTTCTGCCGCGATCGCCACGCCGCAGAGTGGGTAATGTGATATCGGTGTATGCGGTTGCGATAAGTATCGGCAATTGTTGATGTGGAGCAGTTGACGCGATCGCTGCATGGGTCAACGAAGCTCCACCCAACGCTGCAGTCAGTGCAGTAAATAGCATTGTTTTAGACAGCATAAAAGTCATTGAACCGTTTAGTGAAAATTGTCTCAAGTGTGTTGTCATGGTTTCTTTTTTGATGGAACATCTTTGTTTGTAGATTTCATGCCTGTGTCAATTCAGATTTTGCATCTTTCCCGACAACCCGCTCGCAGATGAATTGCGGGCAGTTGACGCCTGTAAGATCTCAGTTAAATAAAGTTGAGGGAAGGGAGAAGACGCAAGGATTTTGGTTATTTTCTAGCTCTTCGCGTCCCCGTGTCCCTCTTCCCCCTTTCCACGTCCTATTGCAGATGCTTCTTCAATTCAGCCGCTGCTTGAACAAACAGAGAACGGACTTGTGGCAGCTCAGCTAAAGCATTAAGTAGTCCGAAGTCATGAATCATGCCGTTGTACTGCACCGTTGTTACCTCTACTCCGGCTGCATCGAGCTTGCGTCCATAAGCTGTGCCTTCATCATGCAAAATATCGCTCTCTGCAACCTGAATTAACGCTGGAGGCAAACCTTTTAGTTGCTCAACCGTCGCCTGTAGGGGAGAAGCATAAATGTCTTTGCGCTTTTCTGGATCGGCGATATACATGTCATACATCCACTTCATCGTGGGTGCGGTTAAGTACCGTTTGTCGCCGAATTGGTGGTAAGAGTTCGTTTCAAAATCGGCATCGACGATCGGCCACATCATGATGTGCAGCTTGATGTGTGGTCCTCCTTTATCTTTCGCCTGCAAAGCAGTGACTGCTGTCATATTGCCGCCGACACTGTTGCCGACGACTGCCAGATTTTTGCCATCCACACCAATCTCTTCACCATGCTCGGCAACCCATTTGGTAGCAGCATAAATCTCATTGATTGCCTGTGGATAGGGAGCATCTGGAGTGCGAGTGTAGTTGACAAAGACCCCTGCAAACCCTGAAAGCACAACCAGATCACGCACCATGCGCTTGTGGGTTGGGTAATCGCCCAGTATCCATCCGCCGCCATGAATAAAGATGAAAACAGGCAATGTACCTTTGACTCCTTCCGGTCGCACGATGTTGAGCGTAATCGAATAACCGTCAGCAGTAATCATCTTCTCAGACTCTTCAATGCCCGAAAGGTCTACTGGAACAGAAACTTGTGCGTCTACAAGAACTTGACGTGCTTCGAGTGGAGGTAATGTTTCTAGAGGTACACCACCTGAATTCAACACTTTCAAGAATTCCTTCACTTCCCTGGAAAGACGCGGATCATCTGCAACTTCCAAAATTTTTGCTGTTGGCGAATTCACTTGAGCAACCATGACATTCTCCTTTGATAAGTAGTAAACAATCTGTTGAAATGACACTGTTAACCCTCATTTGTTACTCTCGCTGAAGCGAACCCTGAAACTTAGCCCCAGTGCGAGTTTCCTATTTTGACGGCTCGAAAGTGACAAAAGAGCAAAACGCAAGTGCAGCAGAGCTTTCAGCTTTTGCTCCTACCAAAGTGACAAATGAGGGGTTAAACGAATTGATTTAACAGTGATGCGTGATCAGCAGTGATTGTGGAATGGCAATCACTTTCTACTGACATCGTTGACCAGCCACAAATAGTTTTGGCTGGTGAAAAGGTTTCGACCTAGCGGGTCGCTGCCTCGATCGGTTGTTTCCACACAGCAGCAGCGTAGAGCGAGTCCTCAAAATCGGGGGCGATATCACCTGCGATCCGTGCCTCATGCTGCGCCCAGTCCTCAAAGAACAAGTCTTGACTAATGCCCGATACGATCGCAGGTACGTCGCGGCGGATGCTCCGGATGTCCCCAATTGGCAAACCGAAGCTGACGAAACCAGCCGGATTAAAGACGTGAATGTTTTTCAGATAAGGGGCAGTGCCAGGTACTTTTTCTAGGTATTCGTGGGCGCTACCAAGGTAAGGGTGCGCCCCCAAATCGTCGGCACGCAAGTCTTCTGGTGGCTCGTAGCGATCGCGCCAGAGAGCAATATGTTGGGCAAAGTCAGCTAGTTCGGGACGCTTTGTTGGGTCAACGAAGTAACCAGTGCCAGCGATCGCAAAATCAAATTCGAAAACATCATCATTCACCTGAGCGACAATGCGATCGCCCGTTTCCCGTGCCGATTTCCAAGATGCAGATAGGTGAATGTGAAAGTTCGGGAAGGCGATCGCTCGCTTAATCGCACTTGGTGGTGGCGTGGAGCCTGCTTGACGAAAGCGCCAAGCCTGGAACCAGCGGTCTGCATCGGGGAGTTGGGAATAGTTGTCGTAAGCACCAGGGTATTCCCGTACTGGAATGACTGATAGAGATGCGATCGCAGACCGCCGTGAAAACAAGTGGACTGCCTTAGCTCCCGATTCCAGCGCCACTCCCGCTGCATCGAAAGCTGAAGCCGCCGCACCCATCACCGCCACAGTCTTACCGCGCAGTGATTCAAAATCGATGGCATCGCCAGTATGAGCGTACAGCGTGCGTGGTAAGTCAGCCAGTACTGGAGGGATAGATGGACCACCCGTGCCAGCCACGCCATTGGCGAAGATAATTTTTCGCGTCGTCTCTACCTGCGGGACACCGTTTACCTCAAGGTGGAGGCGGAAGAAACCTGCGGCTGGCTCAATCCGCACCAGGTTCGTCCGGTAACGAACCTGGATACCGAGGAAGTGCCGATACCAACTGAGATACTCAGCCCAAGACACTCGCCCAATGCGATCGATCGCCGCATAAGCTGCCGCACCGTGCCGCGCTTCGTACCAAGCTTGAAAGGACAATTCTGGGATACCCAGTTCTGGACCCGACAGATGTTTCGGTGTGCGGAGTGTTCTCATCCGCGCTCTCGTTAGCCACACGCCTGCATGAGCCTCGTCATCGGCTGCATCGATCGCCGTCACGCGACCGATTCCAGCACGCCGTAGCGCAAATACAAAGGTGCTACCGCTACCGCTACCACCGATTATCGTGACATTGTGATCGATGCCACGGCGATCGGGCACCCAGTTTTCGGGAGCGGGACCGAGCAAGCGTAGTGACTCGCGGGCTGCAAAATCGGGATCGGTTGTTGTTGTCATGTCGATCTCCTTGAATCTCGTCTGGCAGAAACATTGTTGGATCTGCATTTGGTTGCCTTTGCTGTTCTCATGCTCAAGCGACTCGCACAGTTGACTCAAAGTGCATAGCACCCTTTAGCATGGGGTTCTCCGCAACGTGGGTGGTCAAAAAGCGGCGAATATGGTCTGAGATCGCGTCCCCATCTTCTTCCAGGGCAAAGTGTCCGGTATCGAGTAAATGGAACTCAATATCTTTCAAGTCGCGCTGATAGGGATATGCACCTTCAGCAGGGAAAATGGTGTCGTTTTTGCCCCAAACAATCAAGGTTGGAGGTTGATATTGGCGGAAATACTCCTGCCATTGCGGATAAAGCGGTGGATTCGTGCCGTAGCTATACAGCAGCGCCAATTGAATCTCGCCGTTACCGGGGCGATCGAGGAAATGTTGATCCATCGTCCAGGTATCAGGGCTGATTGCTTCTAGATTGCGAACGCCGTTGGTATATTGCCACTTCGTTGCTTCCAGGGTGACAAGGTATTTGAGCTTTTCCGCATTCTCAGGCGATCGCTCCTGCCAGTATGCCTTGATCGGCTCCCAGAATTCGCGCAATCCTTCCTCGTAAGCATTACCATTTTGCACAATCAGACTTTGTACGCGCTCTGGATATTTAGCGGCAATCCGATAGCCAACCGGAGCACCATAATCCATCATATAAAGGCTGTACTTTTTGAGATCGATCGCGGCAATGAATTTCTCCACAATCTCAGCCAGGTGATCAAACGTGTAGTCGAATTCATTCACGGTTGGCATCGAACTGCTGCCGTAGCCCGGATAGTCAGGTGCAACTAGATGGAATTGATCAGCAAGCGCAGAAATCAGATTGCGGAACATATGAGACGAAGTTGGGAAGCCATGCAGCAGTAAAATTGTTGGATTATCACGAGAACCTGCTTCGCGGTAAAAGATATCTAAACCATCGATCGAAACTGTACGATACGTAGTCATGATTTTGCTCCTTGTTAATGTTGAATAACACTGAAATGCAAACGTGTCTCATCTATCTCACGTCTTGACGATGAATCTGCTCCTGAAAGTAATCGCGCCAACTTTCAGGTAACGCTTCCAATTGAGTAGCGCGATGAAGTAAAGCTAGATGGTTCTTCTCACGGGTATACAGTTGAGTGATGTCAGCAACCGTAATGTTGCTGCTATCTCGGCTCACCAACTCTAAAGTGTCTCCGGCTCCAACTTCGCCCTCTCGCAAAACCCGAAAGTAAAATCCAGTTCGACGACTGGCGAGAAATCGTTTCACCATATCGGGTCGCCCAAAGCGAATCCCCAGTTTGTAGCAAGGCAGGCGCGGTTGTGTCACCATTAGTTCCACACTGCCGATTTGGAAGCGATCGCCAATGTTCAAGTCTTCTTCTTTAAATCCCGTAACTGTGAAGTTTTCACCAAAGATGCCTGGTGTTAGTTCTGTGTCAGGCAACTCACTGCGCCAGTAATCGTAATGCTCGAATGGATAGACATACACGGCTTTGTCTACTCCACCATGAACAGTGAGATCCGCTTGTCGATCGCCATCTAAATTGAGTTCACGCACCATTACTTTCGCATTGACTGGTTCTTTGAAAATTCCAGTGCGAACGATTTTTCCTTTCCAGGTCACTTCACGCGGCAGTCCGACGTTGACAGAGATGAGTTGCATGATTCACTCCTTTTAGACTCTAAATCTGCGCCATTCCACCATCAACAAATAGCTCGATGCCGTTCACAAAGCTGCTGTCTTCTGAAGCCAGAAAAACAACGGCTCTGGCAATCTCATCAGGTGTGCCGACTCGCCCTAATGGAATGGTGACAGCTTGGCTATCCACGAATTCTTGCACCTGCTCGTCATTGAGCCCCAGAAGATTGTAACCAGGGGTAGGCACGACACCAGGACTAATCGCATTCACCCGGATCTTGCGTTCTTTGAGGTCGAGTATCCAATTGCGGGCAAACGACCGCACGGCGGCTTTGGTGGCGCTGTAAACACTGAAGGCTGGCGTACCAACAGTAGAAGCAGTCGAGGCATTCAGGATAATAGAAGCGTTCTCTGGCAACAGGGGCAGTGCCTTTTGTACGGTGAACAGCAAACCTTTGACATTAATGTTGAATATTTTGTCAAAGTGTTCTTCAGTGATTGCTCCAAGTGGGGCAATTTCTCCAATACCAGCATTAGCGAAGACCACATCGAGATGTCCTTGTTCTTGCTTGATCTTGTCAAACACACGATCGAGGTCTTCTAACTTCGAGACATCACTTTGAATACCTGTGACGTTTTTACCAATGTTTTCTACAGCAGCATCTAATTCGGTTTGACGACGACCTGTGATGAAGACATAGGCTCCCTCAGCCACAAACTGTTTAGCAGTGGCAAGACCGATACCGCTATTCCCACCCGTGACAAGCGCGATTTTTCCTTCTAGCTTTCTCATTTTGATAAATCCTATGGTTGTTCTAATTTTTAAGGGAGATCTCCAGGTGCACCCAGAACTTCGTCGCCAATTTCGCTAGAGACGCGCATGAATAATTCCAGGTCAACTTCCTCATTCTCGTTTAGCGTCCCTGTTGCTTCAATTAAGTCAGCAAAGCCACTAGGTGAAGCAACGACTAATGCACGCGATGGTTTGTCACCCAGTGTGGCGACCACATGGGGTGTGCCAGGAGAAATTAGAAAGCTTTCGCCAGGGGTTAGCACCACCTTGTTCTTACCCGCCCAGACTGTCAACTCCCCTTCTAGCACGTAGAGTTGTTCGGAATAGCGCGTGTGGCGGTGGGGTGGGGTCTGCGTACCAGGAGGGGAATAGCCCTCAATCAGGTCGTATTTACCGTCAGTCGTAGTGCGATCGGCAAGAATGGTAAGACGAGTGCCCAAAAGCCAGAAAGATTGTGTCATGCATTTACTCCTGTTGATAAGAGTTCCTGAATAATCCAAGCTAGCTGTGTACCAGCGGTGTATCTACTAAATGTTCTGCTAGAAACCAAACCTGTAGCTCATTCACTCGCAACGCTTGACTCACCAGCAAATCGTTGGTACTGCTATCTTGATTTGCTGCTGTTTTGTCGATCGCCCCTCTCAATTCCCCGATAATCAACTCGTGTGCTTCCAGCAACCGCGATAGCATCACGGGTACTTCTTCAACGCCGTTAGGAGGACGCCTAATCTTAGTGACTTCTGCCACATGACGTGGGTCAGCAATTGCTACACCTCCGAGCGTTTGCACCCGTTCACCCAGAGCATCAATTAATTCGATTTGTTCACTAGCATGTTTGTCGAGCAACAAATGTAGTTGATAGAACGTATGTCCACGCATCAACCAATGATGTTTCTTGTACAAGTGATAGAGAATGATTGTATCTGCCAGAATTTGATTGATCAACCTACAGCTTTCGCTGCGGACGCTAGAGTTGAGAACAATTGGCAGATCGCGCAGAGTACCGTACTGCTGAATTTCATACCCATGCTGATGCAGCAAAGGTTGACTGCGATCGACTTCAGTGATTTTGCCTGTATTTTGAGTGGGCATAATTAGATTTCCTTGTCCTTCTTTAGGGCTACTTCGCAGCAGTACTTGCTGCTTCAATTACTTTGGCAACCTCTCTTGGATGAGAGATAAAAGGAACATGGCTGGAGTTGACTTCGGTTGTCTTAGCACCGATTCGTTTAGCCATAAATCGCTGAAGTTCAGGATTGATAGCACGATCGCTTTGAGTCACGAGAAACCAGGAAGGAATCGTTTTCCAGGCGATGTCACTTAGTGTTTGCTCAAATGCTGCGCTGGCAATCGGCTTTTGGGTTGCTGCCATCACTCGCGCCTCAGCCTCCGATACGTCCTGAGCGAAAAAGTTGTGGAACTTCCCGCGATCGACAGAGAGAAAGTTTGCGGCATCTGACACGATCGCCGTGCTAATGGGAGGTGCTGCATACTTTTTATTCAAATCGCTCGTCGTTTCACCCACATCTGGTGCAAAAGCGTTGACATAAACCAGAGCCTTCACCCGTGGATTGCCAGCCGCCGCACCGGTGATCACATTCCCAGCATAGGAATGCCCGACGACAACAACAGACCCTTTCTGATCCTCAATCACTCGCTTCGCCGTTGCGACATCATCAGGAAGCGAGGTGAGCGGAATCTGTGCAGCAGTCACTCTGTAGCCATCCTGCTCCAACAATGGAATGACGTGTTGCCAGGATGTACCGTCAGCATAAGCTCCATGAACGAGAACGATCGCAGGTTTAGAGTTAGACGCTCGCGGTAATTCTTGTGAAGTGCCTGATGTTGAGTAGATTGATACTCCAATGACAGCACTAAATGCAAACAGCCACAGCAACCATTTCCGAACTTTTTTCCATGAAAAAACCCTCATTGTAACCACCTCTATAGGTTGTTTGATTGTTGGAGTCTCCTCTTGGCAGCGTAGAAGTTATGAAAGACTCATCAAGACCTTACTTACTTGCAGTGACAATGGCTGCCATTATTTGCCCAATCGTCCAATGATCGAGGTAGCGACTTCCATTGATAAACAAAGCGGGTGCAGCCTCGACTCCACTTTGCAGTCCACCTTTGATATCGGCATTGATGCGATCGACATACACTCCCCTAGATAAATCCCGTAAAAATTGAGAAATATCAAGTCCTAAACGATTGGCATACTCCACCAGATAGCCATTTCCTAGTTCTTGTTGATGAATGAACAGCATCTCGTGCATTTGCCAAAACTGTCCTTGAGTGGCTGCGGCTTCCGCCGCTTCCGCCGCACGTTGAGCATGAGGATGGATTTGCTCTTGGGGGAAATGACGGAAGATAAAACCCAAATTATTTTCTCTAGAAGAAGCACTTAACTGTTGTTGAGCAACTTTAATCAACCGATAAACATTTGCACTCCGAAAACATTCATAGTCTCCATACATTACGAGTACCACAACAGCACTTAACACACCTTGAATATGGTCTTGCGTTGAAGGTGGGACAAATAAAGAACCATGATCGGGATCGTAAACCATTGTTCGGTTCGGGTAAAGCAAACTTAAACTTTATAGCTTAGTTGCTGTTCGTGTTTGCATGAGTTCAATATAGGAAATCGACTCTCATTTGTCGTCCACTTAGAGTTGACACTTTTGTATGGTCGAGGGATGGGTGAACCAGTCCATCTCACGATGGAGAGTTAGCTCCAACTCAAGTTGGTATTCAAACTAAAGTACAACCTATAAATTGACAAGCCCGCGTTTAACAGCAGCAATCACGGCTTGAGTACGATCGCTCACTCCCAGTTTGCTCAAAATGCGATTCACATGCGATTTGACGGTGCTTTCACCAATACTCAAAGCTACCCCGATCTCTTGATTACTCATTCCTTGTGCCATCAAACGAAGCACTTCCAGTTCTCGCTCACTCAGTTCTGGATTGCTCATTCGCTGCAATAATTTTGCCCCCACTTCTGGCGGAAGATATTTCTGACCGTTATGAATGGCACGAATCGCATTCAAAAGCTCACCCGGTTTAGCATCTTTAAGCAGATAGCCTTGAGCACCCGCCTGCAAGCCACGATAGATGTCTTCATCACCATCATAGGTCGTAAGTACCGCAATCCGAGCCTGCTTAAATTCAGCACAAATTGTACCGATGGCTTCAACTCCTGCCATTTTGGGCATTCGTAAATCCATGAGCGTGATATCAGGTTGGTGTTCGCGATACAGGTCGATCGCTTGTTGCCCATCTTCAGCTTGAGCAATCACGGTCATTTCTGGATCAGAATCAATAATGGCTGCCAATCCTTTTCTGACAATGGCATGGTCATCAACGATCAGAACCCGAATTGTAGTGGATTGGCTCATTGTAAGTCGCCCTCTCGGTTGATAGTGACAATAATTTCTGTTCCCTGTCCTGGTTGGCTTTGAATCGCGAGTTGGGCACCAACGCGCTCTGCCCGTTCGCTCATTCCTAATAAACCAAAACCACTGCTGACCGGAGCGCTACCCACTCCAAAGCCCCGTCCATCATCTTTAACCCGTAAGATGCACTGTGTGTGGTTGTACACTAACTCAACCCGGATTTCGCCAGCACAAGCGTATTTGATTGCATTCGTTAATGCTTCTTGCCCAATTCGGAGTAAGTTATTCTCCACATCGGCTGGTAAGGAATAGGCTATCCCCTGAGTCTCGTAAATCAGAATCGTGTCGATCGTCGATCTCATCTGGGTCACGAGGCGGTGCAGGGCGCTCTCTAAATTGCCCTCTTCCAATAGCTGCGGGCGGAGTGCTGCTACAGATCGCCGTGCCTCTGCTAGCCCAATGCGTGCTAGTTCATCAATCATTTCCAAGTAGACCTGGGTTGCTTCCGGGTCGTCTAATGGCACTTGTGTTGCTGCTCCAACTTGAAGCAGAATACCTGTGAAAGATTGAGCGAGCGTATCATGAATTTCTCGCGCCATCCGGTTGCGTTCTTCCAAGATAGAAGCTGCTTCAGCGAGTTTGCGATCGCTAATGTCTGTCATGAGACTGTAGAAACCTCTCACCTGAGCATTGTCATCGAAATCAGCAATAAAGGTGGCGCTGATGCAACGCTGATCATCTGGGAGAGGGATTTCTGCTTCTAGAGGGACCGTTTGCCCTGCAAACACCTGATTGATGTACGGCTCAACCCGTTGATAAACCGCCTCACCGAGCAATTGACGAACCGGGTTGCCCAAAATTTGATCACGGCTACGGTTGAACCAAACCTCATAGGTACGGTTGATGAATTGAAAGCAGCGATTGGCATCGACATAGCTAATCAGAACGGGTAGAGCGTCGGCAATCAATCGTAATTCCTGCTCCTGGTCGCGTAGCTCTGCTTCGCTTTGCTGTAAAGCTGCCGTTCGTTCTGCAACTTGTTGCTCTAGGGTGCGATTGTATTCTGCTAACAGCTTCTCTGCTTGTTTACGTTCGGTGATGTCTTGAAAGGCTGCGATCGCATACAGAATGTTGCCAGACTCATCAAAAATTGGAGTTCCCCAACTTTCGATCGGAATGATGCGATTCCCCTGGTGAATTTCGATATCATCCACACTGCCCTGTTCGCCGTTTAGCGCTCGTATCATCATCAGTTGTTCGGTTGGGTAGGGGCGATCGGTTCCTGCCACATAGAGTTGATAGACCTCGGCAATTTGCTCTGGGGTGACAGACGGCAGCACCTCCTTGCCCAAGAGTTGAATTGCCTTCTGATTCGCGTAATAAGGGCGACCTGTTGCGTCTAGAACCGCAATTCCTACCGGAACCGACTCTAAAATTTTCTGGAGGCGGGTTTCACTTTGGGCGAGGGTCTGGTTTAAAGACTGCATTTTGGCAAAGGCGATTTGAAGCTGCTGTGCCATCTGGTTGAATGATCGAGCCAGTTCGCCCAAATCGCCCGAGCGCTCAATTTCTACCGTCTGATCCCATGCACCGTCTGCTAGCGCTTTTGCCGATTGACTGACGCTGACAATCGGTTTAGTGATCCATCGGGCAATCAAAATGCAGATCGCAATGCCAAGCAGCAAAGCCGCAATACAAAGCAGAATCGTCGTCTGAATGCTCTGATTAATCTTTGCCATGAAATCGGATTCAGGCAACACCGTGACAATCAGCCAATCCAGCCCACGATTATCTTTGAATGGCATCACCTGAAGCAACTGCCGCCTACCATCGAAATTAAAATCAAGCTGTTCCGCAGTCTGGATCTGCCATAAATCGCTAAAACGATCGCGCAAATAGGCAGCAGTAGCTCGCACGGTAGGGTTACGGCTCTCAACTGCGGACAATCGATTTGCCGCCGCCCCACTACTGATAATCGCCTCTCCGGTGGAAGTGGCAACCAGTTGTCCCGATCGTTCTAGAATAAAGGCGATGCCTGTCTTGCCGATTTGCAGGCTCGCCAAAAAACGGCTCATCTCATTAGGCAAAAATACATCGGTGGCGCAGACCCCCAACAGCGATCGATCAGCAATGCTATAGACAGGCGTACTGGCAGTGATCGTTGGCAACTGGCTAGCAAAATCGGCATAGATTCCACTCCAGATTGGTTCGCCTGCCGTCACTGCTGCTTTATACCAGGGACGAACCCGCGCATCGAAGGCTTTGTTGCCTTGGCTGATTAACTGGTCTCGCTGACCATTGTGATCAAGGCTGTAGCCGTAGAGTTTATGGTTTGTAGCAACATTACTCGACCGCAGTTCAATTGAGTGATCGGCAGGGCTACGTCGCACCCCTAGAAGAGAACCTTTGCGATCGCCACAGTAGATATCACTCACCATTGGATAAATCTGAATTTGCTGCCAGAGTGGAAACTCACCTTTCACGGCGCTAGGGCCAATTTTTCCCTGAGCGAAGGTGCTGGCATTGAGCCGATTGATGTTATGGGGTATCTCGGTATAAGTTTGTAGTTTGCCTTCGATCCGGTTCGTCAGTTCCCGCCGCAGTTGACTGGCGAGATCGTTGATGGCTTCCTGTCTATTTTGGAAGGAAAAATACCCCACTAAGCCGACCGTCACCAAAGTTTGCAGCACAAACGGCACAATCAAAACCGTCTGTAATGGCACCGTTCTGGAAACTTGAGCTACAACTTGCTTGAGAAGACTGCTCATCAATCAGATTCCTCATTTATGGCAGTTAGCGCACGTTGATCTATGTATTGACGAAACTACTAGCCGTGGAAAGCTTCAGCGATCGCAACGCGTAGTGGCTCAAACTCCAAAGTGTCTCCATAACGCACACCATTGATAAATAACGTTGGAGTGCTAACCACCCCACTCTCCATTCCGCTGGCAATGTCTTGATTGATGTGATCAACGTACACTTTTTGGGCAATGTCTCGAATAAACTGAGTTACATCAAGCCCTAAATTGTCAGCGTATTCTGCTAAATACCCATCTTCTAGCTCTTGCTGATGCTTCAATAGCATCTCGTGCATCTGCCAAAACTGCCCTTGTGCTGCTGCTGCTTCTGTCGCTGCTGCTGCTTTTTCAGCTTGAGGATGGATTTGAGGTTGAGGAAAATGCCGGAATACAAAGCATAGAGAATCTCTCCCGAATAAGGTCGCCTCAAACTGGCGTTGAATTGCCTGAATTGAGGTATAAAGTTCACTACATTGAGGACACTGATAATCCCCATACTCAACAAGCACAATGCGAGCATTCAATGATCCTTGTCGATGGTCTTGCTCAGAAGGAGGTACAACTAATTGGTTGCGCTCTGCTTCGCAGTTACCGCAAGGGTCGCCAAGTGCGTCGCCAGGAATAGCATCGCTCATTCTAAACCCTCATGCTAAATCTTTGAGGAGAAGAGATTCATCGTGTGCACTCTGAAATGTCTTCCCTTCAACTCTGATAGTCGTTTATATGAGGTTACTGTATGAGACTTGCTTAGGCTTGTCGTCAATTCAGGGCTTGTATTTTAATCAACAAAATGATTGAGGATGAGTCAATTTGAGGGAGTAGAACGAATCAAACTCAGGTTTGATTGCCTTACAGACTAAAATATGATGGTTAACCCAGGCAGAAGTACCATCTTTGTTTTTACAAGTTAGCAATTCCGCGTTTCAAAGCAATAATGGCTGCTTGGGTGCGATCTTTGACATCTAGCTTGCTTAAAATTCGGTTGATATGAGTCTTCACTGTACTTTCACTAATATTGAGAGCAGTGCTAATTTCCTGGTTGCTCATGCCCTGTCCGACTAACTGGAGAACTTCTAATTCACGATCGCTCAGTTCTGGAGCAGTGATTCGTTGGACTAACTTGGCAGCCACCTTGGGGGGAATATACTGTTGTCCCCTAGTCACTGTCCGAATGGCCGTCAATAGTTCCTCTGGCTCAGAGTCCTTCAGTAAATATCCCTTTGCCCCGGCTCGCAATCCTTGATAAATCTCTTCATCACTGTCATACGTGGTCAGCACAATAATTCGGGCATTGGGAAATTCATTGCAAATAACAGTAATCGCTTGCACACCTCCCATCTCAGGCATCCGTAAATCCATCAAAGTCACATCAGGCTGCTGTTGCTGAAAAACTGCGATCGCTTCATGCCCATTTCGCCCCTGACCCACAATGACGATATCTGGAGCCTCCTCTAACATTCCGATCAACCCCTGGCGGACAACAGGATGATCATCCACAACCAGAACGCGAATGCTACTGAGCTGATTCATGCTGACTTACCCTCGATTAATAGATACCGTGATTTCTGTCCCTTGCCCTAAGTCACTTTGAATCTTTAATTCAGCGCTAATGCGTTCAGCCCGTTCTGCCATCCCCAGTAAACCAAAGCCATTCCGCATCGCCTGGTTTTCTACCTCAAATCCTTGCCCATCGTCTCGAATTCGCAAGCTGCATTGGGTCAGTTCATAGATCAGTTCAATGCGGATTTCATGCGCGTTGGCATGTTTGATTGCATTGGTCAAAGCTTCCTGCCCAATCCGAAACAGATTATTTTCCAGATCAGAGGATAGGGGATAGGGTGTACCCATGACTTTGTAGACGATTTGGGCTGCGATCGACGGGTCTAATTGAGCCGCAAGACGGCTTAAGGCATCCTGTAAGTTACTGCTCTCTAAAAGATATGGGCGGTGTAGTGCCTCTACTGAACGACGTGCCTCCGCAAGCCCAGAACGCGCTACGTCGAGGATCTGAGTCAGGAGAGTTTGCGCTTTTTCTGGGTCTGCTATTACCTTATTGGCGGCAGAGCGAGCATGAATGACAATCCCTGTAAACGCTTGGGCTAAAGTGTCGTGAATTTCCCGTGCCATGTGATTGCGCTCCTCTAGAATCGAGGCTTCTTCGGCTCGTTTGCGATCGCTAATGTCTGTCATGAGACTGTAGAAACCTCTTACCTGAGCATTGTCATCAAAATCAGCAATAAAGGTGGCGCTGATGCACCGCTGATCATCGGGGAGAGGGATTTCTGCTTCTAGCGGGACCGTTTGCCCTGCAAACACCTGATTAATATACGGCTCAACCCGTTGATAAACCGCCTCACCGAGCAGTTGACGAACCGGGTTGCCCAAAATTTGATCACGGCTACGGTTGAACCAAACCTCGTATGTACGGTTGATGAATTGAAAGCAGCGATTGGCATCGACGTAGCTAATCAGAACGGGTAGAGCGTTGGCAATCAGTCGTAATTCCTGTTCTCGTAAACGAAGCTCGTCGAAGACACCGCGCAGCTCTGCTTCGCTTTGCTGTAAAGCTGCCGTTCGTTCTGCCACCTGAAGTTCCAGGGTGTGGTTGTATTCGGTTAACAGTGTCTCTGCTCGTCTCCGCTCCGTGATGTCTTGGAAGGCTACGATCGCATAAGCCACGTTCCCATGTTCATCAAAAACTGGCGTTCCCCATGCTTCAATGGGAATAATAGTCTCGCCTCGGTGAATCTCTAAAACATCCGTTCTTGTCCGTTCGCCTCTTAACGCTCGGACGATTGGCATCTCCTCAGGAGAACAGGTTTGATCCGTTCCCGCCAGGTAAACTTGATAAACCTCTGCAAGATGATCGGGTGTCGCGGTAGGATCAACGCCTTTACCTAGTAGCTGAATGCCTCGCTGATTGACATAGTAAGGACGACCCGTCGCATCCAAGACCCCTATTCCCACTTGAACCGCTTCTAGAAATTGATTTATCTGACTTTCGCCGTCACGTAGTTTCGAGTAAAGTTTGGCATTTTCGATCGCAATGGCTGCTTGAGCAGAGAGTAGATTAAGAACTTGCGCTCGCTCCGGTGTAAATACTCCAGTTGCTAGTTGATTTTCTAGATACAACACACCCACAAGTTTACTTTGATTCAACAACGGTAAACAAAGAAGCGATCTCGTTTGGTTATGCTGAATGTATGGCTCATTAATAAAATTACCTTCGCAAGTTGCATCATTGAGGATGACAGATTCATGAGTCCGAACCACATATTGAATAATGGATTCGGGTAAGCGATTTGCAATTGGAGTCGATCGCAGTACTTGCGCCGCATAGACTTTCGCAGTTTCATTGAGTTCACAAGCCACTTCGATCTTCCATTCTCCTAAGTTTTCCAAAAGCAGGCATCCAGTTTGTGCCCCAGCATTTTCAATTAAAATCTGCATTAGAGAACTGAGCAACCGCTCCAGTTCAATTTCACTCGAAATTGCTTGAGCTGCTTTCATCACTGTCGCTAAATCGAGAGCAGTATGTGAGGTACTTGAAATGGTTCCGATCGCGGTGCGAACTGGTGTAGACACGTTGGAGGTCTGAGGAAATAGTTGAGAATAACGAATTTCTAAATCTTTAACCTTTGCCATTGCTCCCCATCGTTCATAGCAATAGTGAGCTTCCTTCATGTAAGTTTGAGCAAACTTTTCTCTACCACGAGCTAAGTAATGCTTGGCGGCTAATTCATAGGCTAATGCTTCTTCTTGAAGATACTTGTTGTCCTTGGTCCCTTGAATAGCTTGTTCGTATAAGTTTTCTGCTTCAAAAAATTGACCCAAGACTCGCGCTTTCTCTGCCTCAACGAGATGAAACTTGTGTAAAAAGTTTTCTGGACAGCTATTCGACCATGCTTTCAAGCGCTCCTGATGCGATCGAATCTGTTCCAAAGCATTACTTTGTTCTGCTGGAGATAGACCGGAATATAAGTTGAGCAGAATCAGAGAACCATAATAGAAATAACTACTATAGGTTGTAAATCCTACGATAGAATTCAGGATCTTTCCCGCTTCAATGAAATAATGGCAGCCTTGCTCAAAATCTGCTGTTAAACAGGCAAGATGCATTCTGAGGATGTAATAAAGACAAATTGAAAATCGTATTTGTGAGGTTTCACCCTGATGAACTATTTTTTCTGTTCCCCTGAGCAATTGATCGTATTCCTGTGCCGCTTGCCCTAAAGCAAGTTTTGCGATAAAAAATTTAGCTCCAGCCAGTGCTACCTTTGCAAGCTCGTCCTGAATCTGCTCCGCCACCAGCTGATATTTTTCGTTGTCTTCTGCAACGGTTGTTAAATTTTCGCCTTGAAATAAGCGATTAAAAATGTTACCAACCAAGTTATAGGCTGCAAATTGAACATTTCCCGACTCCATGCTTGCCAGAAAACCTTTGTAATTGACCGTGGCTGCCCCCGCTATAGGCTTTGACCAAACTTGAATAAAGCCTCCAAACAACATCTCAGCTTTACACTGCTGAGATTTACTGTTTAGCTTGTAGCTAAGCTGCACCGCTAAATCTGCAAACTCATAGCCTCGTTGGTATTGCCCTTCCATCAAGCCCAAGAGAAGACCATAGTTTGCATAAGCCTTAATAGACTCAGCAATATTTCCATGCTCAATGGAAAGACGAACTACTCTTAAACTGACAAAGCAGTAAAGTTCAATATTAGCCGTAATGTAAGTTGGTATATCTACAGCAATTAGCAATCTAATCATTGCTTGAATGACTGGATCGCTCACTGTTGGTAAAGTTAAAAGCGAGGAAATGGAGCGATTTTCTAAGCTTTTGGCAACAGCAGCAAACTCTTCACGGACTAGTTCTGTCAAATTCTTGCCCTGAATCTCAATCCCCAACTCATGCAATCCAATCAGACCTGTTTGAACTGCTTCCTCACATTCGCCTTGTAGAGTATATTGAGTGATTTGAAAAACACGAATATCTACGCGATCGACGGCAGAAAAAATGTGTTCTAAAGCAACCTTGGTTGTGGCATTTAGTTGCTCATAGCTAGCATTGCTCAACTGTGCTGCACAGAGAGTCCGATACAGGTTAAACATCAAGTCGTACTGACTTATCCAAGCCTCTGCTTCGAGCAAGCCAATGCCAGTCTCAAGATACCGAATCGCGGCTTCATAGGCTGTAGAGGAGATGGCTTTTTGAGCGGCAGCCAAGTTGAGCCGTGCTATTTTCTCTTTTTCATCTTTCTGTGTCAGCAGGGATTGACCAAAGTTGATGTGGTTGACAATATCAAAAAGCATCTCACTTTGTTCGACCTCAGAGAGCTTGCTGAGCAGTAGTTGTCCAATAGAGTAGTGCGTTACTTGCTTTTGATCCTCAGAAATCAAAGCATAGGCAGCTTGCTGTACTCGATCGTGCAAGAACTTATACTCTTGGACTAACAAGTCCTCATCTAATTCAGACAGAGGTTGAATGAATCCTCCTTGTACTGCTTGCAGTAAATCCTGAAAAACCGTTTTGGGCGATTTCTCACACACGGTTCCTTCGGAGTTGCGCTCTGCGCTAGTCGCTAACGTTTCCAAATCAAATTCAGCCCCAATGCAGGCGGCTAGTTGAAGAAGTTGCTGCGTTACCTCTGGTAGTTTCTTCAGCTTGCTCAGCAGCAGCTCCACCACATTATCAGTAATGGCTTGAGCTTCAATCTGAGCCATGTTCCATTGCCAGCTTTGCTGCTCAGCCGTAAAAGTCAACCAATTTTCGCTGTGCAACATTCGTAAAAATTCACCCACAAAGAAGGGATTGCCCTCAGTTTTATGTAACACTAACTTTGCTAAGGGACGAACAATAGCCGCGTTGTGATGTAGGGTTTCAGCAATCAACTGACTTAATGGCTCCAGAGTTAAGGGCGACAGATTAATCTCCTGAAACAATGCCCTCTGCTGGCGCAGTTTCTCCAGCAATGATACGAGTGGATGCGTTGGATTTACTTCATTGTCTCGATAAGCTCCGATCAAGAATAGGGATTGGGTTTGCTCATCGAGCATTATCAGTTCAATTAATTTCAGCGTGGCGGAGTCGATCCACTGCAAATCATCTAAGAAGACCACAAGCGGATGTTCTTTAGAACAAAACACCCGCACAAACTGCTGAAAGGCTCGATTAAAGCGATTTTGAGCTTCTGTTGCCCCAACCTGTGGCACAGGCGGCTGCTTACCCACAATTAATTCAACTTCCGGGATCACATCAATGATGAGTTGCCCATTGCTTCCCAGGGCACTTAGAAGTTTCGACCGCCATTGTTGCAGTTGCTCGTCAGGTTCACTTAGCAATTGTTGAACTAGTTTTCGTAGAGCATCCGCGATCGCGCTGTAGGGAATATTGCGCTGAAACTGGTCAAACTTACCAGAGATAAAATAACCCCGCTTTGCTGTGATCGGTTTATAAAGCTCTTTCACTAATGCTGATTTGCCAATGCCAGCAGAACCGGAAACTAACATCATCTCGGAAAACGCGGAAGCGCAGGCAAACGGAGACGCAGGGGTATTGTCGTTCTCTCCATCTCCACGCCTCCCTATCTCCGCGTCCTCTCTCCCTGCTACCCTCTCAAACGCTGCCAATAACGCTGCAATCTCCTCCTCCCGCCCGTATAGTTTTTGTGGAATTTGAAATTGATCGGAAGCATCTTGCAGACCCAGTTGAAAGGGGTTAATTTGACCACTTGTTTCTAATTTATCAACACAGTCCTCTAAATCCGCTTTGATACCCCAAGTACTTTGATAGCGGTCTTCTGCATTCTTCGCCATCAGTTTCAAAATAATGTCTGAAACAGACTTGGGAATCTTAGCGTTCAACTTATACGGCGGTATAGGAGATTTGGCAAGATGACAGTGGACGAGTTCAAGGACATCTGTTGTGGGAAAGGGCAACTGCCCAGTGAGCAATTCGTAAAACGTCACGCCGAGCGAGTAAAAATCAGTGCGATAATCGACCGAACGGTTCATGCGTCCAGTTTGCTCTGGAGAAAGATAAGCGAGGGTGCCTTCTAAGACATGCGGGCTTTTGAACATAGGATTAGTGCGGTTGAATTGAGTCGCAATCCCAAAGTCAATGATTTTGATAACGCCAGTACCTGGATTAAGAACGATGTTGCCAGGATTGATATCCTTGTGAATGACGTTAGCCGTATGGATTCTGCCTAAAATTTTGGTAACGTCGATCGCAAGCGGGAGAAAAGCGGATATGGGCATGGGGCAGAAGATTTCTGGACGCTGCCGCATCCAGCACTCCAAGGACTCCCCGCCAAAGTCCTCTAAGAGAATGACCAGTGTGCGTTGATACTCCTGTTGACTGTAAGCTTTAATCACTCCTTCCAGGTTGAGGGAGCATGTAATTTGATATTCCTGTTTGTAGCGAGTTATTTCTTGAAGAGAGGGGTAGTCTTGCTTGAGCAGTTTGATGACGATCGCCTGACTATCTTGCACTCGGACGCCTCGATACACCAAAGAGGCTGAACTCTCATAGATTTTACTGGTAATGGCGACTCCGGCTAGAGCAATCATGTAACTCGCTCCCGATTTTAGGACATGAGCCATAGCGCTAATTGTAACGATCGTCAAACCGCCGAACAATTAAGACAATCCAGAGAATGAATCGTTGCATCAATTGCGGTGAGCAAACCCCTCTCAAAAGGATAGTCCTAAACAAGTAAGGATAGAATGATCGGTGAGGTTAAGGGTTGTCTCGCAGTCATGCTCTCCTGACGGTTGTGTCGCAAAGACTTTAAAGCGACAAACGAACTGGTCTCGTTCGTATTGCTTTAAGTACTCACTCCAAAGAGTTCATTGATAAATCTTGCTCCAGATACAAAAATGGTGGTCAGAACTCTGCAACGCCCAAGGCAAAAAAGACTACGACTGGTCACACCTCGCCGCCCGCTACTTCCGCGATCGCGTCGATGCCAAATGCCAGACCGATCCTTCTCTTGCCGTTGCCCACGGTGTTTTCTGGAAATACCATCCCACCAAAGCCTACGAATGGGAACTTCGCCTTCAAGACGAAATTGCTCCCGACCTCACGATCGACGAACTTGATTCCGACCTCGATCGACAAACTTTCGAGCAAGACAAACCCGAACTCGTTAAGCAGCTAAAAGACAAAGAAGAAAAACGACGAGAGCGAAAACGCAAAAAAGACGACGATGAACCCTTACCCTTATTCAAGGAATCCGACGACAATGAAGACTAGCCCCCCCCAAAGGAGCCATCATGCTAAACGGAATTAGACAAACCGTAACCGTTCAACCGGGCGGACTGATCGAACTGCGATCTCCAGAACTCCCCCCTGGTGAAACGGTCGAAGTCATTGTTCTTTTGGAAGCCAAACCTGCTCATCAAAAATTAGGCGACTTCATCGGAGCCGCTCAGGGAAACTTTCCAACCCCTGAAGCTGTAGATCAATTCGTCCGGCAGGAACGAGACGCATGGGAATCTTAAATGCCATTCAAGGCAATCAAGTGTATCTCGATACCAACATTTGGATTTATGCACTCGAAGCATTTCCAGCTTACGTTCAAGAACCAACTACCCTCTTTCAAGCAATCGATCAGGGTAATTTACTGGCTGTCACCAGCGAACTCTCACTGGCAGAAATCTTAGTAAAGCCGATTCAAAACCAAAACGCATCTCAGTAAAACCTCTATAGAACCCATTTGGGATCTTTTTGAGAAGGGCTAAAATCAAAAATAAATGCCGTACT